>NZ_JAMXSG010000120.1:0-16628 GCF_024124365.1 Pseudonocardia sp. McavD-2-B | reverse complement strand
CCCGGCGACGGGGCGGACGCCGAGTTCGTCGACGCCGCGGCCCCCGGCCCGCGCCGCCGGCGCCGCGCCGAGCCCGACGGACCGTTCGACCGGGTCATCGCACTCGTCGGGCCCGGCGTGGGCGTCGTGCGCCGCCGCCTCGGCATCCTCGACGCCGACCAGAAGGCAGCCCTCACCCCCGAGGAGCGCCGGACCCGGCGTCGCCGGCAGGTCGTGTACTCGCTGGTCGGGACGGCCGCGTCGATCGTGCTGCTGCCGCTGCTGCTGCTCGGGCTCGGCTGGCTGCTGTTCCCGATCCCCAGCACCGACGACGCGGTGCAGAACCAGATCGCCACCGTCTCCTACGCCGACGGCGGCCAGCTCGCCCGCCTCGTGCCCGAGCAGGGCAACCGGATCAAGGTCGGGATGGACGCCATCCCGGTGCCCGTGCGCGAGGCCGTGCTGGCGGCCGAGGACCGGTCGTTCTACTCGAACCCGGGCTTCGACTTCACCGGCATCCTGCGGGCGATGGTCAACCAGCTGACCGGCGGCGTCGGCGGCGGGTCGACGATCACCCAGCAGTACGTCAAGAACACCCTGGTGGGTAACGACGCGACGTACTGGCGGAAGTACAAGGAACTGATCGTCTCGCTGAAGGTCTCCGGGCAGAAGTCCAAGGACGAGATCCTCAACGACTACCTCAACGCCATCTACTTCGGCCGCGGCGCCTACGGCATCGAGTCCGCCAGCCTCGCCTACTACGGCAAGCCCGCGGCCCAGCTGACCCCCAGCGAGGGCGCACTGCTCGCCGGGATCATCCAGTCGCCGTCCAACTGGGACCCGGCGAACTCCCCGGACCGGGCGAAGCAGCGCTGGAACTTCGTCCTCGACGGCATGGCCGCCCAGGGCTGGATCTCCCAGGCCGACCGGCAGGCCGCCGTGTTCCCGCAGACCATCGCGCCGGAGAACACCTCGCGCTCGTCGTCGCTGACCGACGCCCGCGGCCACATCCTCAACGCGGTCCGCTCCGAGCTGGGCTCGCTGGGCATCTCCGAGCAGGCGTTCGCCCAGGGCGGCCTCCAGGTGACGACGACCATCGACCCGCAGCGCCAGCAGCAGCTCACCGACTCGGTCGAGCAGAAGCTGCGCGGCGAGCCGGAGCTGCTGCGCACCGGCGCGGTCGCGATCGACCCGCGCACCGGCGGCATCCTCGGCTACTACGGCGGGCCGAACGGCACCGGCCTGGACTACGCCCAGGTCATGAAGCAGCCCGGGTCGACGTTCAAACCGTTCGCCGTGCTCGCCGGGCTCCTGAACGACCCGCCGATCGGTCTCGGCACCACCTTCGACGGGTCCGAGCGGCCGGGGCTGCGCAACGCCGAGGGCGCCAACTGCCCGCGCTGCGACCTCAAGCAGGCGATGACGATCTCCAACAACGTCGTCTTCACCAAGCTCGCCGCGCAGGTCGGGCCGCAGAAGGTCGCCGACGCCGCGCGCCTCGCCGGCATCACCGCGCCGCTGGAGAACCCCGACGCGCGGCTCCCGCTGGGCAACAAGGAGGTCACGCCGGTCCAGCTGGCGTCGGCCTACGCCACCATCGCCGCGGGGGGTGTCTGGCACGCCCCGCACATGGTGTCCAAGGTCGTCGACTCCGACGGGCGGGTGCTCTACGAGTACCAGCCGGGCGAGGGCGAGCAGCGCTTCCCCGAGCAGGTGGCGCGCAACGTCGCCGAGGCGATGATGAACGTCGTCGACAACGACGGGCTGCAGCTGCCCGACGGGCAGGAGGCCGCCGGCAAGACCGGCACCGTCCAGTCCCGCTTCGAGGGCCAGAACAACGACGCCTGGTTCGCCGGCTTCACCCCCGGGATCGCGACGGCCGTGTGGGTCGGGACCGACCGCAACGACCCGATCCAGGACTCCGCGGGCCGCCCGATCAACGGCGCCGACCTGCCCGGATCGGTGTGGAAGGCGTTCATGTCCGACACCGTGCGCGCCACCGGCACGGCCGAGTTCCCGGCGTTCAGGCCGATCGGTGAGTCGCCCTCCACCCTGGCGCCCAACGAGCCGACCGCCCCGCCGACGCCGACGAGCACGCCGTCGGCCGAGCCCACGCCGGAGCCGACCGCGGACCCGGTGGCCCCCACCGATCCTCCGGCACCGGTCGAGCCGACCGGTGTCCCGGAGACGACCGGCGACCCGGTGCCCGCCCAGCAGGACGACACGCAGCCGGGCGCGGACGCGGGCCGCGCCGCCGACCCGACCGTCGGCTGATCCGCCCCGTTCGCGCCGCGGCCGGGCTACCGTGGACGGGTGACCGGTGACCATCACTTCGAGGTGGTGGCCTGGCGGGCGGACCGCAGGCTCACCCTCTACGTGCCGGGCATCGAGGCGTCAACCACCGTCGACGACCCCCGGGTGGCCGAGGACGCGGTGCGCGACCTGATCGCGGACCTCACCGGCGTCGACCGCGGGGTCATCACCTGCGACATCCGGCTCGGACGCCCCTGGCGGTCCGGGATCTGAGACCTCCCGGTCAGCGGGCCGGCGGCACCAGGATCGTCGCCGCCGCGGCGCAGACCGACTCGGTGAGTGCGTCGAGCACCGTGGTGCTGAGCTTCCAGTGCTGCCAGTACAGCGGGACGTCGAGATGCCGCTCGGCGTCGAGCAGCACGAGCCGCCCGGCGGCCGCGGCCTCCCGGGCCGGGCCGTCGGTGAACATCCCCCAGCCCAGACCCGCGCGGATCGCCTCGTGGTAACCGTCGGCGGCGGGCACCCGGTGCGCCGGGCCGGTGCACGGCCGGTGGGTGAGTCCGCGGACGAACCGGGTCTGCAGCACGTCCTTCGACCCGAAGTCGACCCGCGGGGCGAGCGGGAACGCCTCGGCCGGGTCCCGCCCGGCGAACCACCGGTCGTACACCGGCCGGGCGGCCACGGGCCGGTAGCGGGTCGCGCCCAGTGGCCGGACCGCGCAGCCCTGCACCGGTGCCGACGACGTCGTCACCGCCCCGACCACCGAGCCCTCGCGGAGCAGGGCCGCGGTGTACTGCTCGTCGTCGACGTGCAGGTCCAGCCGGACCCCGTGCCGGGCGGCCAGGGGGACCACCGCGGACAGGAACCAGTGGGTCACCGAGTCCGCGTTCACCGCGATCGGCAGGTGCGTGCCCGCGGTGTCCGCGCTGCCGAACCCGGCCTCGACCTCCCCCTCCAGCACGGCGATCTGCCGGGCCAGCCGCAGCAGCGCGGCCCCCTCCTCGGTCGCGACGCACGGACGCGTGCGGCGCACCAGGATCCGGCGCGCCTGCCGTTCCAGGGCCTTGATCCGCTGGGACACCGCGGACGGTGTGATCGACAGCCGCGCGGCGGCGGCGTCGAAACCACCCTCCTCGACCACGGCGCTCAGGGTGGCCAGCCGCTCCCGGTCGTACATGAAGCGATTCTACAGTTCATGACGTTCTTTCAGCTGCTGACGTCTTCCCGGCGTGGTCGGCCTAGCGTCGGTGACGTGAGCGTGCTGGCGGGATTCGGGACCGGACTGTCACTGATCGCGGCGATCGGGGCGCAGAACGCGTTCGTGCTGCGGCAGGGGCTGCGGCGCGAGCACGTCCCGGCGGTGGTCGTGTTCTGCGTGCTGGCCGACCTGGTGCTGGTGACCGCGGCGGTCGCGGGCGTCGGGATGCTCGTCGACCGCGTACCGGGGCTGGTCGAGGTGGTGCGCTGGGGCGGCGTCGTGTGGCTGACCGGCTACGGCCTGCTGGCGCTGCGGCGCGCCGTCCGGCCCGGTGCGCTCGACGCCGACCCCCACGGCTCGGCCCGGCCGCTCGTGCCCGTCCTGGGGAGCGCAGCGGCCCTGACCTTCCTCAACCCGCACATGATGCTGGACCTGCTGGTGCTCGGGTCGCTGGCCGCCGCGCACGGCGACGACGGCCGGTGGGCGTTCGGCGCCGGGGTGGTCGTGGCCAGCCTGACCTGGTTCTCCGGGCTCGGCTTCGGCGCGGCGCGGCTCGCCGGGCTGTTCGCCCGGCCGACGGCGTGGCGGGTGCTCGACGGCGTCGTCGCCACGGTGATGCTCGGCCTCGCGGTCGCGCTGGCCGCCGGGTGAGGAGTGGGGGTACAACCTCGTCCATGTCCGCCGAGTACGTGCCGGGGCGTCCGCCCGCCGCACTGCGCGCGCACGTGCTGCGCTACCTCGGCTACCGCGAGCACGCCGCCGCTCCCCTGCGTCGCCGCCAGCCGCCGTCCGCCGGGACCGCGCTGATCCTGGGGCTGCACCCGCTGACGCTGTCCGGGCCGGCCGTCGGGACCGCGGCGGCGGCCGCGTTCGTCGGCGGCCTGAGCGACACCTGGGTGCTGACCGAGTTCACCGGCCCGCAGGCCGGGGTGCAGGTGGACCTGACCCCGGCGGCGACCTACACCCTCCTCGGCGGGCGGGCGCTGCCCGGCGGCACGGTGCCCCGCCTCGACGAGCTCGACGACCCCGTGCTCGCCGCGCTGCCCGCCCGCCTGGCCGCCGAGCCCACCTGGGACGGCCGATTCGACCTGGTCAGCGGACTGCTCGCGGACCGGCTCCTGGACGACCGGGCACGCCTCCCCGCACCCGAGGTGCGCTACGCCTGGGGCCGGCTCAGCGCGACCGCGGGCCGGGTCGGCGTCGCGGAGCTGGCCGCCGAGACCGGCTGGAGCCGCCGCCACCTGCAGTCCCGGTTCCGGACCCAGGTCGGTCTCGCCCCCGGCACCGTCCGCCGGGTGCTGCGCTTCGCGCGCGCCGCGGAGCTGGTCGGGGGCGGGCGGGACCCGCTCGCGCTCGTCGCCGCCGAGTGCGGCTACGCCGACCAGCCCCACCTCTCCCGCGAGTTCCGGGCGCTCGCGGGGATCTCACCCGCCGCATTCCGCGCCGAACAGTTCCCATTCCTTCACGACGCACCGCCGCGTCCCGGTCAGGATGGTTCGTCATGAGCATCCACCCGACCCTCCGCTACGACGACCCCCGCGCCGCCATCGCATTCCTCACCACGGCGCTCGGCTTCCGGGAGGTCGCCGTCCACACCGGCGACGACGGCGGGGTCGCCCACGCCGAGCTCGCCTGGGACGACGGCGCCGACACCGGCGTCGTGCTGATCGGACCGCGCCGCGCCGGGGGCGACCGCTTCGACACCGGTCGGACCGTGGTCTACCTGACCTGCGACGACCCGGACGCGGTGCACGCCCGCGCGGCCGCCGCGGCGGCGGAGATCACCATGGCGCCGGTCGACCAGGACTACGGTTCGCGCGAGTGCGCCGTCGCCGACCCGGAGGGCAACACGTGGAGCGTGGGGACCTACCGGCCGTCCGCGGGGCGCCCGTGACCGCACGCCACCCGGACCCCGCCGACCCGCTGCCGTGGCTGCGGGAGATCTGCCTGTCCCTGCCCGAGGTGACCGAGAACCAGAGCCACGGGTCGCCGTCGTGGTTCGTGCGGAGGATGTTCGTCTCCTACGCCGGGCACCACCACGGCCACCCGCACCTGGCGTTCTGGTGCGCCGCGGCGCCGGGCGTGCAGGCCGAGCTGGTCGCCGAGGACCCGGCCCGCTTCTTCCGGCCCGCCTACGTCGGGCACCGCGGCTGGCTCGGGGTGGTGCTCGACGGCACCGGCGACGCCGCCGCCGACCGCGACGAGATCACCGAGATCGTGACCGACGCGTGGCGGTGCGTGGCCCCGGCCCGGCCGGCCGGCCGGCTCGACAGCTGACCCAGGGCGCGGCGCCCGAGCCGCGGACGGACCGGAGCAGCGAGGTCAACAGCCGGGCGTGGTCGGCGTCGGCCTGGCTCGGGTCACGGCGCTCGTCCGCGACGGCGCCGGCGACGCGATGGCCGAACAGAGCCGGCAGATCTTCGTCACGTGCACGGCCGGCCGCCTCGGGCCACCCGACCATGATCACCGGTTGTGCAGGATGAGGCCCGCGTCGTGAACGGATCGCTCCACAACCGGTGATCTTCCGGCGCCGGTCGAGCCGAGGCGACGTCCGGTCGGGCGTCCGGGTACACCGCGGAGCCGGCCGGACCGCGGGGATGCGGTGCGGACGCCGGACGCTCGCACGGCACCTCACGGGGCCGACCGGCGCCGATGCCGGGCGGACGTCGCTCAGGCGTTCGCGCCGGTGACCGCCGAACCGGCCGGAGCCGGGGACGTGCGCTCCGCGGCCGGCGCCGCGGCCTTCTGCGGGCGACGGGCGCGCAGCCTCGCGAGCAGGCTCCCCTCGGGGCGCTCGGCCAGTGCCGAGGTGAACCGGTCGAGGAAGATCGCCACGATGACGACGGCGAGCCCGCCCTCGACGCCGGTCGCGATGTCGAGCTGGGTGACCGCGCTGACCACCGTCGTGCCCAGCCCGTCGGCACCGGCGAGGCCCGCGACGACCACCATGGACAGCGCCAGCATGATCACCTGGTTGACGCCGGCCATGATCGACGGCAGCGCCATCGGCAGCTGCACCTCGCGCAGGATCTGGCGGGGGTGGGCCCCGAAGGCGTGCGCGGCCTCGACGACCTCGCCGTCGACGCCCCGGATGCCCAGCTCGGTGAGCCGGACCGCGGGCGCGATCGAGAACACGATCGTCGCGACGACGCCCGGCACCACGCCGATGCCGAACAGCAGCACCACCGGGATCAGGTAGACGAACGCCGGGACCGTCTGTGCCAGGTCGAGGACCGGGCGCAGCGTCCGGCTCGCCGCGCGGCTGCGGGCGGCCCAGATGCCCAGCGGCACCCCGATCGCCACCGCGATCAGCGCCGCGACGAGCACCAGGCCGAAGGTCTCCATCGTCTCGGTCCACAGGTCGAACGAGGACACGAGGAGGAAGCCGACCAGGGTGAACACCGCGAACCCGGCCCCGCGCACGAGCAGCGCGAGCGCCACGAGCAGTAGCAGCCAGACCCACCACACCGGGGCGGTGAAGATCGAGGTCACCGCCTCGACGACCGCGGTGATCGCGACCCCGACGGCGTCGAACACGACCCCGGCGTTCTGCAGCAGCCAGAGGATGAACGCCTCGACGTAGCTCCCGAACTCGAACCTGGGCATCAGGCGTTCCTCCCGTCGGCGGTGGCCTCGTCGTGGGTCGACAGGGCGGCGAGCACGGCACCGCGCGGGACGACGCCGGTGAGGCGGCCGTCGTCGACCACCGCGAGCGGGACCGGGTTACGCCCGACCTGATGCAGCAGGTCGATCAGGGGCCGGCCCGGTTCGGTGGTGCGGTACTCCTCGACCAGGGCGGACCGGTCGATGCCGGTGGCGCCCCGCCCCGCGGCGTGGCCGAGCCAGTCGTCGCGGACGACACCGAGGATGCGGTGGCCGTCGTCGACGACGTAGGCGCCGGTCGCCTCGGCCCTGCCCAGCCGCACGAGCACGTCGGCGGGGCGCTCGTCGAGGGTGACGGTGATGCGGGCCTCGCGGATCACGTCGGCGGCGGTGAGCACCCGGCTGCGGTCGACGTCGGAGACGAACTCGGCGACGTAGTCGTCGGCCGGGGACTCCAGGATCTGCGGTCCGGTGCCGACCTGGACGAGCCGGCCGTCCTTGAGCAGCAGGATGCGGTCACCGAGCAGCATGGCCTCGTTGAGGTCGTGGGTGATGAACACGATGGTCTTCTTGAGGTCCCGCTGCAGACGGACGAGCAGCTGCTGCATGTCGCGGCGGATCAGCGGGTCGAGCGCGGAGTAGGGCTCGTCCATCAGCAGCACATCGGTGTCGCTGGCCAGCGCCCGCGCCAGCCCGACGCGCTGCTGCATGCCGCCCGAGAGCTGGCCGGGCAGCGCGTCGGCACGGTCGCCGAGGCCGACCTGCTCGAGCGCCCACTCGGCCTTCTCGCGACGGGTGCCGGCGTCGACGCCGCGGATCTGCAGCCCGTACTCGGCGTTCTGCCGCACGGTGCGGTGCGGCAGCAGCGCGAAGTGCTGGAACACCATCGCGATCCGCTCGTTGCGCAGCGTGCGCAGGTCGGCGGCGCCGAGCGAGCCGAGCTCGCGGCCGTCGACGGCGATGCTGCCCGAGGTCGGCTCGATGAGCCGGTTCAGCAGCCGGACCAGCGTCGACTTGCCGGAGCCGGACAGGCCCATGATCACGAACAGCTCGCCGTCGCCGATGTCGAAGGACACGTCGTGCACGGCCAGGGTGGCCCCGGTGCGGCGCTGGATCTCCGGCCGGCCGAGCCCCTCGCCGGCCAGCCGCACGGCCTCGTCGGCGGCCTTGCCGTCGCCGAAGACCTTCGTCAGGTTCCGTACCTCGATCATGCTCCGGCTCCCACCCACTGACGGACGCGGTCCGGGTGCGCGGCCACGTACTCGCGGGCCACCACCTCCACGTCCTGGTTGTCCACGTCGACCCGCTGGAGCATCTGCTCGACATCGGGCAGCGGCAGCTCGAAGCGGCGCAGCATCGCCGCGAAGCCGGGGCTGGTGCGGGCCAGCTCGGGGCTCGCCGCCGTCCAGGCCGAGTACGCCGGCATGGCGCAGGCGCCGTCGCCGGTGGTGTAACAGTCGTCGCGGGCCGGGGTCGGCTCGGTCAGCTTGGTCAGCGCGAGCTCCTCGAAGATGTAGTGCGGCCGGTACAGGTAGACCAGGATCGGCTGGCGGCGCTCGTAGGCGCGGCGCAGCTCGGCGATCTGCGCGGCCTCGCTGGAGGTCACCTGCTCCAGGTCCAGCCGGTACCCGGCGAGGCGCTTCGCGTTGTACTCGGTGGTGAGGAAGCTGGGGTCGGAGTCGACGAGCCGGTTGCCGAGGGCGTCGGCGTAGTCGTTCAGCTGGGTGACGCTGGTCAGCCCGGCGAGCGGCTGTCCCGGCTCGACCGCGTAGCTGGGGACATACCAGCCCTGCTCGGCGCCTTCGTAGGTCGGGTGGACCAGCTCGATCCGTTCCGCCGCCTTCGCGGCCAGCTCGGACTGGTTGGGCATCGCGACCTCGGTGAGGGCGTCGACGTCGCCGCGCTGGGCGCCGGCCCAGGCGGTCGCGGGTCCGACCTGGATGGTCTTGAGCCGGCCGACGCCGAGCTCCGGGTGGGCCGCGACGACCTCACCGAGGATCGCGTTGGTCAGCTTCGCCGCGCTCCACGGGAACTGGGCGAGCCGGACGGTCGGGCCGTCGGCACCGGCGGCCGCGCAGCCGGATGCGGCCAGCAGCACCGCGAGCAGGGCGGTGACCAGGCGGACCGTCCTGGTCCGGGGTACGGCAACGGGCGGATCGGCCACGGGGGCACGTCCTCTCGGGGGTCGTCGGCTCTCCGCGTCCCGGTCGGCTTCAGGACACGCGGGCAGGCGTCAACGACAGGCGGACGACCACATCCAGCGCAGGTCGACGTCCAGACGCGACGTCAGCCGGAGGTCGGGAATCACGCGAACGAGCCTTCACGACCGTTCCGGACGGCGCAACAGCGAGCACTACGATCGTGATGTGCCTGCGACGTCTCTGCTCGAACTGGACGGCCTGCGCCACGAGTACTCCGACACCGGTGACCCCGGCGACGACCGTGCGCCGCTGCTGTTCCTGCACGAGGGGCTCGGGTCGGTCGGTCTGTGGCGTGGGTTCCCCGAGCGGGTCGCGGCCGCGTCCGGGCGCCGGGCCGTCGCGTACTCCCGGCTCGGGCACGGCCGCTCCGACCGGCCCCGCAGCCCGCGGACGACGGCCTTCATGGCGACCGAGGCGACGACGACCGTCCCGGCCCTGTGCGCCGCGCTCGGCCTGGACGCACCCGTCCTCGTCGGGCACTCCGACGGCGCCACGATCGCGCTGCTCGCGGCCGCGGCGATGCCGGTGAGCGGGGCCGTCGTGCTCGCCCCGCACGTGCTGACCGAGCCGTTCGCCCTCACCGCGATCCGGGCGGCGCGCACCGCGTTCGACGACGGCGACCTCCGCACCCGGATGGCCCGCCACCACGACGACCCGGACGCCGCGTTCCGCGGGTGGAACGACATGTGGCTGGCCGAGGAGTTCACCGACTGGGACGTCCGCGACACCCTGCCCGGGATCACCGCGCCGGTTCTCGCCGTCCAGGGCGACGACGACCCGTACGGCAGCGCCGTGCACGTACACGCGGTCGCCGAACGGGCGTCGGGACCGGTGACCCTCACCGAGCTGTCCTGCGGGCACGAGCCCCACCTGGAGCTGCCCGAGCAGATGCTCTCGGCGGTGGCGGCGTTCCTGCGCACCCTCCCCTGACCGGCCCGACCCATGATCTCGCGTCCGCGCGCGGGACCGCGTTGCGCGCGCGACGTACTGCGCGCGGGGAGCGGTTCCGCGCGCGAGCCCGTGCTCACGGGCGGGGGGTGGCGGTCCAGGCGGTCCAGCGGACGGGGGTCAGGGCCAGCACCGGGCCCTCGGGTGGCCGGGCGGCGTAGGGGGCGTACCGGGCGGCCAGGGCCGCGACGGCGCGGGAGTGCAGGTCGCCGTCGTCGTGGATCGTCGCGGTGGCGTCCAGGCGCACCCACCACAGCTGTGACCAGTCGTCGTCGTAGTGGTCGGCGAGCAACGCGACGCGTGGGTCGGCCTCGACGTCGCGCAGCCGCGCGAGCCGGCGGTGCCGCTTGGGCTTGACGTCGTCGACGGCGGACACCACCAGCCCGTCGACGAGCGCGAAGGTGACCGGGACCAGGCGCGGGGTGCCGTCGGTGGCGCGGATCGTCGCGAGCCGCGCCACCCGCGCGCCGGTCAGCAGCGCGCGGGCAGCGGTCTCGTCGAGGGAGGGCACCGGTCTCAGGCCGCCGGGACGTCCACCCGGACGGCGAGCAGCCGCGCCAGGCGGGTGTCACGGCGCTCGTGCTCGGCGAACCCGGGGGCGGTGCAGAGGAACAGGGTGTGGCCGTCGTCGCCGCCGAGTGCGCAGGCGTAGGTGCCGACCTGGCCGGTGGAGACCTCGCCGTCGACCATCCCGCCGGGGCGGACCCGGATCGCCCGGTTGCCGATGGCGTCGGCGACCCAGATCGCACCCTCCGCGTCGGGGGCGGAGATGCCGTCCGGGGCGACGGTGAGCTCGGCGATGGCGTCGAACGGGTCCTCGGCGGCCGACGGCGGACCGAACAGCGCCCAGTCCCGGCGCGGGCCGAGCGTGCCGTCGTCGCCGACCGCGAAGGCGGACATCCGGTTGCCGAAGGTCTCGGCGACGACGAGGTCCCCACCGGACAGCGCGGGTCCGTTCGCGAAGTGCAGCGGCTCGCTCGCGACCGACACGCTCCCGTCCGGCGCGACGCGCAGCAGCGGCGCGGCGGCGCGCGGGGCGCCGTTCATCAGGTCGAAGCCGAAGCTGCCCACCCAGAGGCCGCCGCCGCCGTCGACGACCATGTCGTTCAGGACGTGCTCGGCGTGGCCGGACAGGTCGGCGTGGGTGGCGAGGGTGCCGTCGGTCTCGCGGCGCAGGATCCGCCGGTCGCGCATGGACACGATCAGCAGCCTGCCGTCGGGCAGCCAGCCCAGGCCGGAGGGCTGCTGGGGCACCTCGGCCTCGGTGCGCAGGTCCGACCCGTCGGCGCGGGCCGAGAGCACCCGGTGGGTGTAGAAGTCGCTGACCCAGATCCTCCCGTCGTGCCAGCGTGGGCCCTCGAGGAAGGACATGTCCGACAGCACCGTCGACAGCTCCGTCATGGCGATCAGTCTGGCCCCCCGGGAATCCGGGCGCCAGCGCGGTCGTTGATCGTGCAACAACCACCGACCGTGGAGGTCCCGATGCCCGCCGTCTCCGTCGCCGACGTCAGCGCCCTGCCCCGTGTGCCCGTCCCCGGCCCGACCGACCTGGACCGGGGCGTCCGCAGCGTCACCACCGCTCCGCGCGGGTACGAGGGCGAGGGCTTCCCGGTCCGCCGCGCCTTCCAGGGGGTGGACCTGCGCGACCTCGACCCGTTCCTGCACATGGACCAGATGGGCGAGGTCGAGTACGCCCCGGGCGAGCCGAAGGGCACCTCGTGGCACCCGCACCGCGGCTTCGAGACCGTCACCTACATCATCGACGGGACCTTCGAGCACGGTGACAGCCACGGCGGCGGCGGGACCATCACCGACGGCGACACCCAGTGGATGACCGCGGGCTCGGGCCTGCTGCACATCGAACGCCCCCCGGAGTCGCTGGTGCGCAGCGGCGGGCTGTTCCACGGACTGCAGCTGTGGGTGAACCTGCCGCGCGCGGACAAGTGGCTGCCGCCGAAGTACCAGGACCTGCGGGGCGGCGAGTCCGCGCTGGTCACCACGCCCGACGGCGGCGCGCTGCTGCGGGTCATCGCCGGCGACGTGGCGGGCGCGTCCGGACCGGGCTCGACCCACACCCCGATGGCGATGGTGCACGCCACCGTCTCCCCCGGCGCACAGCTGCGGCTGCCCTGGCCGCGGCCGTACAACGCGCTGGTCTACGTACTGAGCGGGTCCGGCACCGTCGGTGCGGACCGGCGCCCGGTCCGCACCGGCCAGCTCGCCGTGTTCGGGCCCGGGGACCTGATCACCGTCGAGGGCGGCACGGGGCAGGAGTCCCGTCACCCGTCGCTGGACGTCGTGGTGCTCGGCGGGCAGCCGATCCGCGAGCCCGTCGCGTGGGCGGGCCCGTTCGTGATGAACACCCGCGAGGAGGTGCAGCGGGCGTTCGAGGACTACCAGCGCGGCCGTCTCGGCGTGGTGCCGTCGGACTACGTGCCGCACGGCTCCCTCCCCGGCTCGTTCAACTGATGGGTTGAACACGAGCCCTCCCCGCGCTACGGTTTATTCAACCGAGAGGTTGAACGAGGAGGAGACGTGGAGGACCGGCTGAACCGGGTCTTCGCCGCACTGGCGGACCCGATCCGGCGCGACATGGTGGCCCGGCTGGCGACGGCCGACGCGACCGTGAACGAGCTGGCCGAGCCCTACGACGTCTCCGTGCAGGCCGTCTCCAAGCACATCCGGGTACTGGAGGACGCGGGGCTGGTCCGGCGCAGCCGGCAGGCCCAGCGTCGTCCGGTGCACCTCGAGGCGGAGGTCTTCGACCTGATGACGGCCTGGATCGAGCGGTACCGGCGGCAGGTGGAGGAGCGCTACGCGCGCCTCGACGACCTGCTCGCCGACGAGTCCGCACCCACCGAGCACGAGGAGACGGCATGAGCACCACCGGCACCACCGGCACCCGCGGCACCCGCGGCACCGCCATCGAGACCGTGGACGACCTGCCCGCGATCCGCATCACCCGGGAGTTCGACGCACCCCCGGAGCGGGTCTTCGACGCCCATGTCGACGAGAACAAGGTCGTGCGCTGGCTGGGGCCGCGCGGACTGACGATGACGGTGCACCGCTGGGACGCCGAGACCGGCGGCGGCTACCGCTACACCCACGCCGACGACGGCGGCGAGTACCGCTTCTTCGGCTCGTTCCACGAGGTCCGCGCCCCGGAGCGGATCGTGCAGACCTTCGCCTTCGAGGGCTTCCGCGACAGCGTCTGCCTGGAGACGATGACCCTGACCCCGCTGCCCGGCGGGCGGACCCGGTTGGTCGCGCAGTCGCTGTACGACTCGTTCGCCGCCCGCGACGCGATGCTCGCCTCGGGGATGGACGTCGGGGTGAACGAGGGCTACGAGCGGCTCGACGAGCTGCTGGCTTCCCGGTAGGCCGCCGGGGTCAGGCCCGTCGCGCGTTTGAACACCTGTCCGAAGTGCGAGGGCCCGCGGAACCCCCACCGCGACCCGATGGCCGCGGCGGGCACGTCGGCCAGGCTTGCGTCGGCCAGGTCGCGCCGGCACATCTCGATCCGCCGCGCGCGGATCCAGGCCGCGGCGCTCGTCCCGGTCCCGGCGAACAGGTTGTGCAGGTGGCGCGCGGACACGAAGTGCGCGGCGGCGATCCCGGCGGGAGCGAGGTCCGGGTCGCCGAGGTGCGCCTCGACGTAGGCCTTGATCCGGTCCAGCAGGTCGCAGTGCGAGGCGGGCTCGGCACCGGCCGTGCTCCGCAGCAGCACCCCGACCAGGTCCACGGCGTGGCGCACCGCGACGGCGGCGTGCGGGCCCATCGCGAGCCGGTGCGCGTCGAGATGGCGCAGGGTGTCGCACACGTAGCCGGCCAGGCCGGGGCCCGCGTCGAACGCGGTGCCCGCCACCCCGGTGAGCGGCTCGCCGCGGGGCTCGACGCGGTCGCGGGGGAACGACACGCACAGCGCGCGGAACGCGGCGTCCGCGGTGGGGGTGCCCGGGCGGGCCGGGTCCAGCAGCGCCCATCGCCCGGGAACCAGCGGCTGACCGTCGCCGAGCAGCGCGCTGCCCGCGAGCGCCACGACCAGGACCAGGCGGTCGCCACCGGGGGCGGGCAGGTCGCCGGTGACGGTGGTGAAGGAGACGCCGACGGGTCCGGAGCCGTCGGGTCCGGAACCGGGTCCGGAGTCGGTGGGACGGTCGGCGACGGTCGTCATCGGCGGCTCCTGGTCGTGCTGGTGGCCGCACCCAGCCTAGTCACGCAGCAGCCGCCCACCGGGCCGGTGCGGGCGTGCACGCGGACGACAGCGGTCTGCGCCCGTCGGCGATGTGCCGCGGCCGCCGCGTTCCTAGCGTCTGCGCACGTGGCTCATGTCGAAGGCTCCCATCATGTGACCCTGTCCGTCGCCGGCGCCCAGGAGGACGTCGACTTCCACACGAAGATCCTCGGCATGCGCTTCATCAAGCGCACCGTCCTGTTCGACGGCTCCCTGCCGATCTACCACCTCTACTACTCCAACGCCGACGGCGACCCGTCCAGCGTGGTCACCACGTTCCCGTGGGCGCAGGCGGGCCAGTTCGGCACCCGCGGCACCAACCAGGCCCGCGAGGTCCTGCTGTCGGTGCCGGAGGGCTCGCTGGACTTCTGGGCGCAGCGGCTGCGCGCCCACGACGTCGAGGTCAGCGACGTCGAGCGGTTCGACCAGCGGCGGCTCGCGTTCGCCCACCCGTCGGGCATCGAGTACCAGTTCGTCGCGAACGCCGGTGACCCGCGCCGCGGCTACGAGGGCAACGGCGTGTCGGCCGAGCACGCGATCCACGGCATCCACGGCGTCGGCGTGCACATGACCACCCCGGACCGGATGGTCGAGTTCGCCGACACCTCGTTCTTCGCCCAGGGCGACCCCGCCGAGGACGGCGACGTGTTCGGCCTGCGGATCGGCGACGCGAAGGTCGGCAACCACCTGGAGATCACCGTCAACCGGCACGACGACCAGGGCACCTGGCGCTACGGCGCGGGCACCTACCACCACTTCGCGTGGAACGTGTCGGACCTGGCGAACCAGGACGCGGTGAAGTTCGACATCGAGGGCGCCGGCTACACCGACATCTCCGAGCTCAAGGACCGCAAGTACTTCAAGAGCGTCTACGTCCGGACGCCGAGCGGGGCACTGTTCGAGCTGGCCGTCACCCACGACGAGGGCGGCTGGACCTGCGACGAGTCCCCGCAGGAGCTCGGCACCCGGTTCCAGCTGCCCGAGCAGTTCGAGCACCGGCGCGAGGAGATCTTCGCCAAGCTGGAACCGATCGAGGGCTGATGGCCACCTGGGGGGATCCGGACGCGCCGCTGGTCGTGCTCGCCCTGCACGGGCGGGGCCGCGACCCCGACGACATGCGGGCCACCGCGGCCCGGTTCGGGGACGTGCCCGCCCGGTTCGTCGCCCCGCCGGCGCCGGACGGCAGCTGGTACCCGAAGCCGTTCCTGGAGCCGTTCGACGAGAACCGCGACGCGCTGCTGCGCGCCCTGGGCATCGTCGACGACGAGCTGGCCCGGCTCGCCGACGCCGGTGTCGACCGGGACCGGGTGGTGCTGTGGGGGTTCTCCCAGGGCGCCTGCCTGGCCGCGCACCACCTGCTGGTGCGCGACCCGCGCCCGTGCGCGGGGCTGGTGCTGTTCACCGGCGGGTTCGTCGGTCCGGACCCGGTCCCGGCGCCGCCGGCCGGGGCGCTGGCCCCGACCCCGGCGGTGCTGCGGTCGATCTCGCGCGACCCGTGGGTGCCCGCGCACCGGGTCTCCGACACCGCATCGCTGCTGGTCGCCGGCGGCGCGCGGGTCGACCTGCGGATCGACGACGGCGACGAGCACGTGATCACCGACGAGGCGTGCGCGGCCGCGGCCGGGCTCCTGCACGCGGTCGCTGTCGGGGGTCGCCTCTAGCGTGGGGGTGTGTTCGTCGTCCACGCCCTGCACTCCCCCACCCGGGGCGTCCTGCTGTGGGCGGAGGACGGCGAGCGCACCCCCCGCACCGACCGCCGGTCGCTGCGCACGGCGCGGCCGCACCCGTTCGCGGTGCCGTCGGACGAGCTGGCCGCGATCCATCCGGGCAAGCCGGCGTCGGTGACGGTGCTGCTGCCCTCGCACCCGTCGGGCCCGCAGGACTCCCCCGGCCTGGTCCGGTCCCGGCCACGCACCCGGAGCCGGGGCACGCCGACGCTGGCGCCGTGGACGGTGCCCGCGGTCGTCGTCGACCCCTCCGAGCTGACCGACCCCTCCGACGAGGTCCGCTACGGCGCCGGGTTCGCCCACCTCGCCGACCTCGCCCGGCTCGCCGAGGAACTCGCGGCCCGCGGCCGGGTGCTGCCGGTCCTGCTCACCGAGTCCGGCCGCCCCGCGGCGCGCTGGCGCCCGGTCGTCCAGGGTCTCGACGCGGTCGCCCGCGCCGACCTCGTCCGGCGGCTGCCCCCGGTCGCGCGGGCCGAGCAGCGCCG
>NZ_JAMXSG010000011.1:0-46918 GCF_024124365.1 Pseudonocardia sp. McavD-2-B | reverse complement strand
GCTGCACTCCGCTGCCGCGGACCTGCCCCCGGCCGAGCTGGAGGCCGCGCACTACCGTCAACACATCGGCCAGCCCGAGTCAGAGCACTCAACCCGATAGCTCTCCGGACACGCCGGGGCGGTTCACATGGCGTCATGGTGGAGCGTGTGTTGCTGCCCGGGGAGGCTCGGGCGGAGGCTGCGGCGGTGTTGCTGCAGCGGTTGGAGGACCTCGTGGTGGCCTACGCCGGGGTCCCGGAGGCGGATCGGCGCGAGCGGCTGGAGGCCGACGCGGATCGCATCACCGGCGAGGTCGCGCGACATCTGCAGGCGGCACGCTCGCAGGTCACTCCGCCTCGTCCACGTCCGCGGAGCGGCCGGGCCTGAGACCCCGGCACCGGGTCGTTCCGGTCAGCGCACGGCGCCGAGGCCGAGGCGAGGGACGCTGCGGTCCCGGTGGTGGTCGTGATGGTCGAGTCGCCCGCCTCGGTGACACGCGCGAGCGCCGTTGTCGTCCGGGCGGTGGGTAGGTCCGTGCCAGCCACACGGACAGGCGGCGGCGTAGGCGGTGAAGGTGCCTTCGGCGCAGCGGGTGACGTCGGTCCACGCGTCCGAGAAGGCGCCGTTGCGGTAGCGGCCGGCGATGTAGACCTCATGCCCGAGCGACCGGCGATGGTCTGGCATCGCGCACGCGACGCTCGCCGCAGGCTTGGGGGTGCCGTCCGCACTGGGGGTCGTCGAGCGGGTGAACGACATCGGAACATGATGCATCCGAAGCATGTCCTCGGGGAGGGGGTCAGGCTTGTTTCGCCCCGTCAGGAGCGCACGTCGGTCATCGGAGTGCATGCACCACCGCCGGGTGACTCAGCGTGCGACACCGCCTTGTCCGTCCTAGCGTCCGGTTCATGCGCGAGAGGAACGCGTGTACACCGTACGGCGCATCGCCTGTGCGACAACGGTTGCTCGTCGTGGAGCTGCTGTGCAGCGGGTGCGACCGCATCGTTGGTGAGCTTCACGCCAACGAGGTAGGCGGGCTCGGCCGCATCGACGGGGCGAACACTCGCGGAGCGATTCGCTACCTCTCCCCGTCCGGACCGCCGTCACGTGCGCCTCGGCACTCGTCGACACCGGGCGGCTCGGACGAGGACCTGGTCAGGTTCTACTGCGACGACCGGTGCGGGATCCGCTACGCGATCCCTCGGGCTCGTCTCGAGGCCGCGTTCGGCCGGATCGATGCTCACTCCCGGGGTGCGCCCACCGTCGCCCGGATCCGCCTGCCGGTGCGGGGGCGGCGCGACGGACGTGCCCCGAAGCTGCAGCGTCGCGCCGCGCGCCACGACGGAGACTGACAGCCCGCCGTCGTCACCGCTGTCGCGACCGGCGCCGTGCGACCTGGCGTCGATCCTCGGGGTCGCCGGGCCGGGATCGGCGTACCGGCGGGAGGAGGGGAAGGCGGGGCGCCGAGCCGCCCGAACACGTCGAGTGCTCGGGGTGTGTCGGTGCCGCCTTGTCTCACTTTTTCTTGGCCTTCTTCTTTGCCATGTCGCACCCCCTCCGCCGTCTCTGGTTAACGTTTCGGTAACCGACGTCAACCTAGCATTGACGAATGCGCTGTCAACGTCGGGTTGACGTACGTTGTCGGGCTCGGCTGGGATCTGGATCGGCGAACGGCGGCTGACCACCTCGCCAGGTCGGAGTCGCGGCCGGACCCGCAGCACCGGGCGGGGGTTCGGCCCGGACGTGTCGTTCATCGAGCCAGCGCTGGGCCCGCCCCACGGTGGCGCGCCGCTCGGCGAGGCTGCGATCCAGTGCGGCGATCGCGTCGGGCTGATCGGCCCGACGGTGGCGGATCTCGCTCATCCGCTCGTCGAACGTCACCGCTGCACCACCCGGGCCCGTGGTCATGTCGGCGTACCAGAGTAGATCGCGTAGGACCGTGCGCTCGTCGTCGAACTCAGCCTGCAGCTGCTCGTCGAGCCCCAGGATCTGCGCCTTCACCAGTGCCGTGGAGTGGAACGCGACCAGGCCGGCCACCCGCTCGGGGTAGCCGAGCGACCGGATGTGGCGTGCGCCGTCGAGCGGGTGGAATCCGGAGTCGACGATTCTGGGGGCGTAGCCGACGTCGTGCAGCCACGCGGCGGATACCAGCACGTCGGCCTCGGCGTCGTCACCGAGGGGGGCGGCGACCACCTGAGCGCGCTCGGCCACGGACTGCACGTGCGCCCAGCGGCGAGGCAGGGTGTCCGCCAACGCGCCGTGTGCCAGACGCGCCGCCTGTTCGGCCCACGACACGGCGAAGGACGCTAGTCCCCGCTCCGTCACCCGGCAACGACCGGGTGGCCCGTTCTCGGACTCGCGTGCGAGGGTGACTCGTCGGAGACGTCGGGTGCCCGTCGCGGTCGACGATTTGGGCGGGTCGGGGGTCGCGGTGGCGGTGGTCGTCCCAGGGCGGTGACGCGGGCGTGACCTCGCCGCGCAGTAGCGGATTCGGAGCGACAATGCCGCGATAGCTCTCGGTGGGTACCGTTGTCGCGGTGGGGCCGCCCGTCGAGGCTCCGGGGGTCTGGCGCACCTCTCCCGAACGGACTCCACCGTGGATCTGACCAGTGCTCCGCCCCGCGGGACCGCGTCGGCGAGCCCCGCCGCCGAGAACCCTGTGGCCATGGCGGTGGGAGCGGCGCTCGACGTCGCCCACGGCCATAATCCTTACGGTGCCTACGCCGTCCTGCGCGACACGCTCGGCTTCCCGCTGGGGTCACTCGGCACCCATGTCGTCGCCCGCTACCGCGACTGCGCTCGGGTCCTCCAGGATCCGGCGTGGAGCCACGCCGAGCAGTCCCACCGTGATGGGCCGGCCCCGTCGGGCGGAGGAGTGGTCTCGCCGGGCCGTCGGCGAGGCGGTGTCGATCCTTCCATCGGGGTCATGGGAGCTATGAGAACTGACGACGAGGGGGAGGATTGCTGATTGGTGAACGTCGTCGAGCTGGAGGAAGCGGTCGTGTCCGCCCCGAGCACAGGTCGGCTGGGGAATGCGCGCCCCGGAGGCGGCCACGTCCGTCTACCACGAGGGCCGGCGGCTGGGCCAGCTCGATTGTCAGGGCGGCGGCTGGGCGGCGGGGTTCGCGCGTGACGCGGTCCGCCCGGTCGAGGGGCACCTAGCCTCGTGCCGTGCATGCGATCGTGGTCAGTGGCCCCGGTGGTCCCGAGAACATGAGCTGGACGGAGGTCCGGGATCCTGTGGCGGGTTGCGGCGAGGTCGTGCTGGATGTTGCCGCCACCGCGGTGAACCGGGCCGATCTGATGCAGCGGGAAGGCCACTATCCGCCGCCACCCGGTGCGTCGGAGCTCCTCGGGCTGGAGTGCTCCGGGCGGATCGCCGAGGTCGGGCCGGGGGTCGTCGGATGGACCGTGGGCGACGAGGTGTGCGCGTTGCTCGCGGGCGGCGGCTACGCGGAGAAGGTCACCGTGCCCGCGGCCCAACTGCTGCGGGTCCCGTCCGGCGTCGACCTGGAGGTGGCGGGTTCGTTCCCGGAGGTGGCCTGCACCGTGTGGAGCACGGTGATGATGCACGCCGGGCTGTCCGCCGGTGAGACGCTGCTGGTGCACGGCGCCAGCAGCGGTATCGGTAGCCACGCCCTGCAGGTCGCGAGGGCGGTCGGGGCACGGGTCGTGGCGACGGCGAACCCGGCGCGATTCGACGTCTGCCGCGAGCTCGGGGCCGATGAGGTGATCGACTACGGCGGGGATGTCGCCGGGGCGTTGGCGGAGGCGACGGGAGGCCGCGGGGCCGACGTGATCCTGGACAACATGGGCGGCACGAACCTGGCCGCGAACGTCGCGGGGGTCGCACCGGACGGCCGGATAGTGGTGATCGGCGTGCAGGGAGCACTCGTGGGTGAGGTGAACCTCGCCGCGCTGCTCGCCCGACGCGGGAGCATCGCGGCGCTGAGCCTGCGCAGTAGGCCGGTCGACGGGCCTCGCGGCAAGGGGGCGATCGTCGCCGAGGTCCGCGACCGGGTCTGGCCGATGATCGCCGACGGCCGGGTTCGCCCGGTCGTGCACGCCCGGTTCCCCCTGTCCGAGGCGGCACAGGCACATCGGATGCTCGCCGCGGGCGGTGTCGTCGGCAAGCTGCTCCTCGTGAACGACCGGACGGTGCCTGTCAACGCCTGATCGCCAACCCCGGGCGCATGCGGCCGATGGGCTGCTGATGGCGATGGTCGGCTCGGGTGCGGTGCACGCTGGGGGGCGAGGCGACGGACAGGGCTCGTTTGACTGGAGGAAGTTCACGTGCATACGAAGACAGTGCCCGGGGTCGTCACGAAGGACCGGGTGGTCATCCGGTTCGCGGGTGACTCGGGCGATGGTATGCAGCTCACGGGTGACCGGTTCACCTCGGAGACCGCGACCTTCGGCAACGACTTGTCGACGCTGCCGAACTTCCCCGCCGAGATCCGGGCGCCTGCCGGGACCCTGCCCGGGGTGTCGTCGTTCCAGCTGCACTTCGCCAACTACGACATCCTCACCCCCGGCGACCGGCCCGACGTGCTGGTTGCGATGAACCCGGCCGCGCTCAAGGCGAACATCGCCGACCTGCCCAAGGGCGGGGTGCTGATCGTGAACACCGACGAGTTCACCAAGCGCAACCTCACCAAGGTCGGCTACGCCGCGTCCCCCCTCGAGGACGGGTCCCTAGAAGACTTCCAGGTCCACGAGGTCGCCATGGCCACCCTCACCCGGGGAGCCCTGGAGGAGACCGGGCTGAGCAAGAAGGACGCCGAGCGGGCGAAGAACATGTTCGCCCTCGGCCTGCTCTCCTGGATGTATCACCGCCCGCACGAGGGCACCGAACGGTTCCTGCGGGAGAAGTTCGCGAAGAAGCCCGACATCGCCGAGGCCAACATCCTCGCCTTCCGCGCCGGGCACGCCTACGGGGAGACCACCGAAGCCTTCGCGGTCACCTACGAGGTCGCCCCCGCCAAGCTCGCCCCGGGCACCTACCGGCAGATCACCGGGAACACCGCCATGGCCTACGGCCTGGTCGCGGCCGGGCAGACCACCGGGCTGCCCGTCTTCCTCGGCTCCTACCCGATCACCCCCGCCTCGGACATCCTCCACGAGCTGTCCAAGCACAAGGCGTTCGGTGTGACCACCTTCCAGGCCGAGGACGAGATCGCCGGCGTCGGCGCCGCGCTCGGCGCCTCCTTCGGCGGGGCACTCGGGGTCACGACGACGTCCGGGCCGGGTGTGGCGCTCAAGGCCGAGACCGTCGGGCTCGCCGTCGCCCTGGAGCTGCCGCTGCTGGTCATCGACGTCCAGCGCGGCGGACCTTCCACCGGGTTGCCGACCAAGACCGAGCAGGCCGACCTGCTCCAGGCCATGTACGGGCGCAACGGCGAGGCCCCGCTGCCGATCATCGCGCCGCAGTCCCCGGGCGACTGCTTTCACGCCGCCCTCGAAGCCGCCGCCCTCGCCGTGCGCTACCGCACCCCCGTCGTGGTGCTGAGCGACGGCGCCCTGGCCAACGGGTCCGAGCCGTGGAAGGTCCCCGACGCCTCCACCCTCGAACAGGTCGATCCCGGGTTCGCCACCGAACCCAACGCCCCCGACGGCTCCGGGGAATTCTGGCCCTACCTGCGCGACGCCGACACCCTCGCGAGGCCGTGGGCCATCCCCGGCACCCCCGGCCTGGAACACCGCGTCGGCGGGCTGGAGAAGGCCGACGGCCGCGGCTCGATCTCCTACGACCCGGACAACCACGACCGCATGGTCCGGCTGCGCCAAGCCAAGATCGACGGCATCCCGGTACCCGACATCACCGTCGACGACCCCTCCGGGCAGGCGAAGGTCCTCGTCGTCGGGTGGGGCTCCACCTACGGCCCCATCGTCGCCGGCGCCCGACGGGTCCGCGCGAAGGGCCACCACGTGGCCACCGCCCACATCCGCAACCTCAACCCGATGCCCGCCAACCTCGGCGAGGTCCTACGCGCCTACGACACCGTGCTGGTCCCGGAGATGAACCTCGGCCAGCTCGCCCTGCTCCTGCGCGGGAAGTTCCTCATCGACGCCAAGTCCTACACCAAGGTCTCCGGGCTGCCGTTCAAGGCCGAGGAGCTCCAGGACGTGTTCTTCGACTACATCATCGGGCTGGAGGCCCACGCATGACCATCGAACTTGGCTTCCCCGGCCTCGGCTCGGGCGGACTGGACCTGGTCCCCACCACCGACGCCAAGCAGACCGCCAAGGACTTCACCTCCGACCAGGAGGTCCGCTGGTGCCCCGGCTGCGGCGACTACGCCGTCCTCGCCGCCGTCCGCCAGTTCCTCCCCACCCTCGGCATCAAACGCGAGAACACCGTCTTCATCTCCGGCATCGGCTGCAGCTCCCGGTTCCCGTACTACCTCAACACCTACGGCATGCACTCCATCCACGGCCGCGCCCCCACCATCGCCACCGGCCTCGCCACCAGCCGCGAGGACCTCTCCGTCTGGGTCGTCACCGGCGACGGAGACGCACTGTCCATCGGCGGCAACCACCTCATCCACGCCCTACGCCGCAACGTCAACCTCAAGATCCTGCTGTTCAACAACCGCATCTACGGGCTCACCAAAGGCCAGTACTCCCCCACCAGCGAGGTCGGGAAGATCACCAAGTCCACCCCCATGGGCTCACTCGACCACCCCTTCAACCCCATCTCCCTCGCCCTCGGTGCCGAAGCCACCTTCGTCGGACGAGCCCTCGACAGCGACCGCAAGTCGCTGACCGAGGTCCTCGGCGCCGCCGCAGCGCACCGCGGCTCCGCGCTCGTGGAGATCTTCCAGGACTGCCCCATCTTCAACGACGGCAGCTTCGACCTGCTGCGCAAGCCCGAAACCAAGGACCAGCGCCTCGTCGCCATCCGCGACGGCGAGCCGATCGTCTTCGGCCCCGAGGACAACCGGCAGGCCGTGGTCCAGGACGGGTTCACGCTGAAAGTCGTCCCCGCCGACGGCGCCACCCCGGTGATCCACGACGCGGCCAACCACGAGCTCGCCTTCGCCCTCTCCCGGCTGAGCGACCAGGACCTCAACCACACCGTCACCGGCATCTTCCGCAACGTCGACCGCACCACCTACGACGACGCCGCCCGCGCCCAGGTCCGGGCCGCGAAGGACAAGAACCCCGCCGCCGATCTCCAGTCGCTGCTCGACGGCCGCGACACCTGGACCGTCTCCGCCTGACCCGCCCATCGAAGAGGAGGATCAATGACCTATGTGATCGCCGAGCCCTGCATCGACGTCACCGACAAGTCCTGCATCGAGGAGTGCCCGGTCGACTGCATCTACGAAGGGGGCCGGATGCTCTACATCCATCCCGACGAGTGCGTGGACTGCGGCGCCTGCGAGCCCGTCTGTCCGGTCGAGGCGATCTACTACGAGGAGGACCTCCCGCACTCGTTCGCGGCCTACGGCACCGCGAACGCCGAGTTCTTCGCCGGGGTCGGCTCGCCCGGTGGCGCGGCGAAGACCGGCCCGATCGACCGAGACGCGCCGCTCGTCCGCGGGCTGCCCGGTCGCTCCACCGACTGACGCCTACCACACCGAGTACCCGCTGACGGCTCGGCGATTGCTCGACGTGATCGCGACCATTGGATCGGGAAAGTCCGCATGACATCGCGGTGTCGCCAGGGAGGATTCCACCCGTGAACGTGACTGTGCTCGGATGCCGGGCGGCCATGCCCGCCGACGGGCAGGCCAGCTCGGCCTACCTCGTCTCGACCGACTCGACCCAGATCCTGCTCGACTGCGGGCCGGGTGCGGTGACCGCGCTCACCGCGTCGACCACGCCCGCCGCGCTTGACGGGATCGTGATCAGCCATCTGCACACCGACCACTGCTACGACGTGCTCCCGCTCGGCAAGGCGGTGCTGATGACGCGGCACCTCGATGCCGAGTCGTTTCCGACCCTGCCCGTGACCAGCACGCCGCCCGACCGACCCATTCCGCTCTACGTGCCCGTCGGTGGTCGGGAGGCGCTCGGCAGGCTCGCCGGCGTCTTCCCGATCCCCACCCGGCCTGAGCTCGACCTGGCGTTCCACGGCGCGCTGGAGATCCGGGAGTACGAACCGGGCGACGACCTCGTGATCGGCGACTGCCGGGTGCAGCTGCGTCCCTTGCAGCACACCATGTCCAACTGCGGGATGCGCGTGACCGGCCCCGACGGCTCGAGCATGGTCTACAGCGGGGACACCTGCGACGTGGAGCGGCTCACCGAGCTCGCCCGCGGGACCGACCTGCTGCTCTGCGAGTCGACCCTGGAGCTGCCGGATGACGTCTCCGACGGTCACATGAGTGCCACCCGCGCGGGTCGGGTCGCTAGGGACGCAGGCGTGGGGGAGCTCGTCCTCACGCACTTCGTCACCGCGGACCCCGACTGGCTCAAGGCCCGCGGCGCCGAGGCGTCCGAGTCCTTCACCGGGCCGGTGCACCTGGCGGCTCCGGGGCGTGTGTTCCCGGTCTGACCGGCAGTACCGACCGAACGGGGGACGGTGGGGTCTCGGGCCACCACCGTCCCCCGTCCTCATGCGTCGAGGCGGACACCCGTGTCGGGGTCGAACCGGTGCAGGTCCCCGGCCTGCACGAGGACGTGCACGTGGTCGCCCACCGCGCGCGGCGTGGCGATGGGCTCGGTGAACGACCACCGGCCGTTGCGTGCTCCGCGGCAGTGGACGAGGCGCTCGTGCCCGGCGAACTCGACGATGTCGACGGTCCCGTCCAGGACTAGACCCCCGGTCGACGTCCCCGAGCCGCCGCTGTGGACCACGCCGTCCGCCGGACGCCATCCCCACCGCGTCCCCTCGTGCTCGAGCACGTTCATCGCCGGACTACCGACGAAGGTCGCGACGAACTCGTCGGCCGGGCGGCGGTAGACCTCGTCGGGGGCGGCGGCCTGCACGACCCTCCCGCCTCGCATGACGATCAGGTGCGTGGCGATCGAGAGCGCCTCGGACTGGTCGTGGGTGACCATCACGACGGTCGCGCCGAGCTCGCGGTGCAGTCGGGCGAGCTCCGCGCGCGCCTGGGCACGGAGCTGGGCGTCCAGGCTGGAGAGCGGTTCGTCGAGCAGCAGGACCCGGCGCCTGCGCACGATCGCCCTGGCCAGCGCGACCCGCTGGCGTTGCCCACCGGACAGCTGGGCGGGCTTGCGGCCGAGGAACTCCGACAGGCCGAGCTGCCCGGCGACGTCGCCGACCCGGCGGTCGATCTCGGCCCGGCCGGGTCCCGCGCCGCGCGAGTGCCGCGCCTCCAGCCGCATGCCGAACCCGATGTTCGCCGCGACCGTCAGGTGGGGGTAGAGCGCGTAGTCCTGAAAGACCATTGACAGCCCGCGGGCCCCCGGAGCGGCGTCGGTGACGTCGACGCCGCCGACGTGCACGCGCCCCTCGGTGGGGGCCAGCAGCCCGGCGACGATCGAGAGCATCGTCGACTTCCCACAGCCGGACGGTCCGACGATCACCGACAGCGAGCCGTCGGGGACGGCCAGGTGCTCGACGTCGAGGGCGAGCGCGCCGGTCGAGGGGATCGTCCCGTAGCGGTGCCGGATCCCCCGCAGCTCGATGCCCGCGGCCCCCGCCGTGGGCAGGTCCGTCAGCTCCTTCTCCAGGGTCACGTCAACGCCTTCCGGCTTGGAGGAACGCAGCGGTGATCCGCCGCGAGAAGATCGCGTACACCGCCAGCACGGGGGCACACGCCAGGACGGAGGCGGCCAGCAGCGGGCCGGGGTTGCCGCCTTCCTGGTTGTTGAACAGCGCGAGCCCCTGCTGGATCGTCGTGTTCGTGGGGCTGGGGGCGATCAGCGCGGGCCAGAGGTACTCGTTCCAGGTCGTGACGAACACGAGGATGCCGACGGCACCGAGGCCGGGGCGGAGCTGGGGGAGCACGAGGTGCCAGAGCGTCTCGGCGGGCCGCGCGCCGTCGATCGCCGCGGCTCCGAGCAGGTTCTTCGGGATCGACCGGGTGTGCTCCCACATGAGGAGCACCGCCAGCCCGCACGAGGCAAGCTGGGGCACGATCAGCCCGACGTAGGAATCGCGCCACCCCAGACCCGTCGCGATCAGGAACTGGGGGATGACCATGGCCTGCAGGGGCACCACCAGCGAGACGGTGACCGCGCCCAGCACCCAGCGCAGGCTGCGAGCGCCCAGGCTGAGCATGGCGTAGGCGGCGAGCACCGCGACCAGCAGCTGCAACGCGGTCACACCCAGGGCCGTCACGAACGAGTTGAGCAGCAGCCGCCCGATCGGGAAGAGGGTCACCGCGTCGACGTAGTTCGCCACCGACACCGGGGACGGCCCGATCTCGAAGATCGCGTTCTGCGGCCGGAACGAGGTCAGCAGGGCCCAGACCAGCGGGAAGGACACGGCCAGCCCGGTGACGAGCAATGTGGTGTGCCAACGCAGCTCACGCACGGGAGCGCCTCCGGTTCCACAGGGCCGCGGCGCCGAAGAGCAGGGCCAGGGCGAGCGTGATCGCGACCGCGAGGGCGGACGCGGACCCGGCGTCGAAGAAGTCGAAGCCCTCGGTGTAGAGCCGGTAGTAGATGTTGTCGGTGGCGCCGTCGGGGCCGCCGCGGGTGAGCGCCGCGACGTTGGTGAAGACCCACTGACCGGCCACGATCACACAGAGCGCGGACAGCAGCGCTATCGTGCGCAGCATCTGGGGGAGCACGATGAACCGCGTGGTCTCCCACTCGGTGGCACCGTCGATGCGGGCGGCGTCGATGGCCCGGCGGTCGACCCCCGCGAGCGCGGCCGAGAACAGCAGCA
Source organism: Pseudonocardia sp. McavD-2-B (assembly GCF_024124365.1). NCBI lineage: Bacteria > Bacillati > Actinomycetota > Actinomycetes > Pseudonocardiales > Pseudonocardiaceae > Pseudonocardia > Pseudonocardia sp. McavD-2-B. The sequence goes on along the minus strand of NZ_JAMXSG010000011.1, from coordinate 36,135 downwards.
TGTTCAGCGCCACGATCTTGCCCGCCGTGACCAGCACGATCACCGGCAGTGCGGTGCGCGGGTCGCCGAGCCAGTTCGGCGCGGGCAGGCCGACACCGCTCAGCACCGTGTTGACCAGGCCCTGCTGGGGGCTGAGCAGGAACTGCCACGAGATCGCCGTGGCGACCGGGGCCAGCACCACCGGGGAGAACAGCAGCGCCCGGTAGCCGTCGGCGGCCCGGCCGGGCCTGCGCCACAGCAGGATCGCCAGCGTCATCGGGATCACCGTGGCGAACGGCAGCATCCCCAGCACGTAGTACCCGGTGCGGACCAGCGCGTTCGTCGTCTCCGGCCTGCCGAACACCGCGACGAAGTTGTCGACGCCGACGAACTCGGGGTTCGGCGAGATCAGGTTCCAGTCGAGGAGGGACAGCACGCCCGTCCAGAGCAGCGGGCCGTAGACCCACACCCCGAGCGCCAGGACGAGCGGGACCAGATAGAGCCACGGGCGGCCCCGCGGGCCGGGTTGCGCTGCCCGGGCCCGCGGGGCCGCCCTGTCGAGGGTGGACGTCACCGCGTCGACAGGGAGCGGATCTTGTCGGCCGCCGCCTTCAGCGTGGTGGTGGGGTCGGCGCCGCGGAGCACGATCGGCTCCACCGCCTCGTCCTGCAGGACGACGACGGCGCGGTTGGCCTGGCCACCGGGGAAGACCTGGTAGGGCGCGACGGTGTCGAGCTGGGACAGGGCGGGGAGCAGCCGCGGGTTCTGCGCGAAGTAGTCCTTCAGGTAGGCGGGGTCGTTCGCCAGCGCCGGACGCAGCGGCAGGTAGCCGATCTTCTGGGCGTAAGTGGTGTAGGCCTGGGGGGTCGACATGAACTTCACGAACTTCCAGGCCGCCTGCTGCCGGGCCTTGTCGTCGCCCAGCACGGCGAGACCGGCGCCGGAGTACGTGGGCTTGGCGGTCTTGCCGTCGATCGTCGGGAACGCGGCGGTGCGCAGCTCGAACTTGCCGGTGGAGGCCTTCTCGAATGAGGCCAGCGCGCCGGTGCTGGCCAGCAGCATGCCGAGCCGTCCGGAGCCGAACAGCGTGATGGCGTCGGCGGTGGAGATGGCGGGCTGGGCCCCCGACGTCGTAAGGGCCTGGACCTGGGTCAGCGCGTTCACGGCCTCGGGCCCGTCGACGGTCACCTGGCCGTCCGGGCTCACCAGGGAGCCGCCTGCGGTGTTGATCAGCGACTGGGTCAGGTAGTCGGACTTGCCGACGTCCGCCGCCGCGATGTAGGTGCCCGCGGCACCGCTGCGCGCGATGGCCTGGGCCGCGGCGCCGATCTCAGCCATCGAGGTGGGCGGGGTGTCCGGGTTCAGGCCCGCGGCGCGGAACAGGTCCGCGTTGTAGTAGAGGGTGGGGACGGACATGGTGAACGGCATGGCCTTGACCACGCCCTCGTTCGCCACGGCCTCGAGAAGGCTCGGCGCGATCGGGGTGGGGCCGCCGACGTGGTCGGCCCACTCCGCGCCCGCGAGCTCCTGCACCGGAGCGATCGGCAGGTCGGCGTAGGCCTCGGCCATCTTGCTCCAGCCGATCTGCGCGACGTCCGGCGGGCTGCCCGCCGCGGTGTCCGCCTTGAGCTTGGTGAGGACGTCCGCGACCGCCACCGGCTGCGTCTTCACGGTGATGCCGGGGTTCTGGGCCTGGAACTCGTCGATCAGCGCCTGCATGGCCTGCCCGCCGAGGTCGGGGGTGCCGACGCTGTAGCCCAGGAACGTCAGCTCCACCGGCGTGGTGGGCGAGGCCGTGCCTGCGTCGGTGGAACTGCCACCGCAGGCGGCGACGGTCGCCAGCCCGAGTGCGGCGAGGAGCGCTCCGGCACTCCGTGCGATCCGGTTCATGGTCCATCCTCTGTTCGGGGAGGCGTTCATGGTCCATCCTCTGTTCGGGGAGGCGGGAGTCCGCCCGGCGTCATCCTTCGATCACCGGGCACCGGTGACCAGGAACGACGAGCCTCTTCCGATCGGCCCATCGACATCGCCACTCATGCCGCCACCCATGCCGCCGCTCACGCGGCCGCGAGCTCCGCGGCGACGGCGGCGCCGAGCGCGCCGACCTGCCCGGCGAGGTAGAAGTGCCCGCCCGGATAGGTCGTCAGGGTGAACCGGCCGTCCGTCTGTGCCCGCCAGGCCCGTGCCTCGTCGACCCGGACCTTGGGGTCACGGTCCCCGACGTGCACGTGCAGCGGGATGGTCAGCGGCGGCTCACCGCCCGACCAGCGGTAGGACTCCGCGGCGCGGTAGTCGGCGCGCAGGGCGGGCAGCACCATCCGGCGGATCTCGGCGGACTCGAGCAACGCCCGGTCGGTCCCGCCCAGCTCGGCGATCTCGGCGAGGAGGGCGTCGTCCCCACGCAGGTGCACGCGGTCGGTCCGCATGCACGACGGCGCGGTGCGACCGCTGACGAACAGCGCTGTCGGAGCCCGCCCCTCGCGGCGGAGCCGGTGGGTGACCTCGAAGGCCACCGAGGCGCCCATGCTGTGGCCGAACAGCGCGAAAGGCCGATCGGCGACCCCGAGCACGGCCTCGAGCGCGGCGTCGGCGAGCGCGTCGACGGAGTCCAGGCACGGCTCGTGGCGACGGTCCTGGCGGCCGGGGTACTGCATGGCCAGGGTGTCGACCTCCGGTTCGAGGGCCTCGGCGAGCGGCACGTATGCGGTCGCGGCGCCGCCGGCGTGCGGGAAGCACACGAGCCGGACCGGGGCCTCGGCGGTCGGGCGGAAGCGCCGGAGGCTGGTGGGCGGGGCGGTGACGCGGGGGGCGGCGGCTGCGGTCACGATGTCCGTCCTTCACGGGTCGGTGACCGTGGGCCGGCCACACCTTGGTCCCATGGCACCCGAGGCGCTCCGGCATGACCGCCGATGATCGGCGACCGGAATCGGCCCATTCGAGCGACGCCGGCCGTGCTTGACCCTCCGTGACGGCGGGGTCACGGTTTCCTCGTCGCCGTGAGCGCGACGAACGGGCTCCGGGAGCCGCCGCCCCGGCGGCCTCGGGGTCCAGAGGCGCGAGGAGAGGGACGCGGGATGACCGGAACCGGCTCGACCGACACCACAGCACGGGGCGAGCACGCGGTCGTGCTCGGGGCCGGGATCGCCGGCATGCTGGCGGCGCGGGTGCTGACCGACTCACACCGGCGGGTCACCGTCGTCGACCGGGACGACCTGGACCGGGAGGGCCAGCGGCGCGGCGCGCCGCAGGGCAGGCACGTCCACGGCCTCACCGAGACCGGCCGGCTGGTCATGGAGGGTCTCTTCCCCGGCATCACCCAGGAGCTCCGCGAGGCGGGGGTCCTCACGCCCGAGGTGCTGACCGACACCCGGTGGTACTTCGGCGGTCTGCGCGCCCACTCCACCTCGACCGGGCTGACCGCCGTGCTCGCGAGCCGCCCGCTCCTGGAGCGGGTCCTGCGCGCCAGGCTGCAGGCCTGCCCCGAGATCGGGATCCGACCGCGCACCAGCGCCGCGGGCCTGGTCGCCGACGACGCGGGCCGGGTCGTCGGCGTGCGGGTCGGTGGTCCGGGCGGGCCTGAGGAGACGGTCACCGCCGACCTCGTGGTCGACGCTACGGGCCGTGCGTCGCGAGCGCCGGACTGGCTCGCCGAGCTCGGCGTGGACCGGCCGGTCGAGGAGCTGGTCGAGATCGAGCTCGGCTACTCCTCGCGGATCTACCGCAGGCTCCCGGAGCACCTCGACGGCGACCGTGCCGTCAACATGGCGATCGGCCCTGGCAGGCGCGGCGCGACCATGGTGGCGATCGAGGGCGACCGTTGGCACGTGACGCTCGGCGGAACCCTGGGCGACCACCCGCCGAACGACGACGACGGCTACCGCGCCTTCGCCGCGTCGCTGCCGTCCGGAGACGTCCACCGGGTCCTGGACGCGGCCGAGCCGATCGAGGACGCGGTGCCCTATCGCTTCAAGGGCTCCCGACGCCGGTACTTCGAGAGGTTGGCGAGCCCGCCCGAGGGGTTCGTCGTGATCGGCGACGCCGTGTGCTGCCTGAACCCCGTCTACGCCCAGGGCATGACCGTGGCCGCGCAGGAGGCGGTCGAGCTGCGGGACTGCCTGCGGTCCGGGTCGCGGGACCTGCCGCGCCGCTTCTACCGCGCCGCCGCCCGCAGGATCGACGCCGCATGGCAGACGTCGACCGGCAGCGACCTCGCGCACCCGGCGGTCGAGGGCCGCCGCACCTTGCGGACGAAGCTGACCAACAGGTGGCTCAAGCGGATCCTGGTCGCCGCGCACCGCGACCCCGCGGTCGCCCGCACCTTCCTGCGTGTGTCGAACCTCGTCGAGCCGCCGACCGCCCTGCTCAGCCCGTCGATGGTGCGCCGGGTGCTCCGGCACGGGTCGACCCGCGGGCTGGTGCCTGCGACCCCTGCGGCGCCGAGCCCCGAGCCCGAGGTCGGCACCCCCGCCTGACCGTCCGCCGCGTGCACCGTCGCGGCACCCGTCCGATCCCACCGGTTCGTGCCGGTGGCCGTGCAAGACGAACTGGAGGAACCATGACCACCGATCCCGATGTGATCGTCGTCGGCGCGAGCATCGCGGGCAACACCGCCGCGACCCTGCTCGCCCGGGGCGGGGCCCGCGTCCTGCTGCTGGAGAAGCACACCCGCGAGGACGCCTACAAGGTCTTCTGCACCCACACCCTGCAGCCCTCCGCGATGCCCGTCCTCGACCGGCTCGGCGTGCGCCCGGCGATGGAGGCGGCGGGCGCCGTCCACCACCGCTCGAACTACTGGACCCGCTGGGGCTGGGTCCGACCGCGCGCCGAGGAGGGCTCCGAGGACCTCCCGCACGGGCTCAACCTGCGGCGACAGGCACTCGACCCGATCTTCCGCCGGATGGCGGCCGAGACCCCCGGCGTCGAGCTCCGGCTCGGCCAGACCGTGACCGACCTGGTCCGCGAGGGCGACCGGGTGACCGGCGTCCGCGTCAAGACCCGGGACGGTGCGGAGGAGACGATCCACGCCCGGCTCGTCGTCGGCGCGGACGGCCGCTTCTCCAAGCTCGCGCAGCTCTCCGGGGCGGACATGAAGGTCACGCCCAACAACCGCTTCGCCTACTTCGCCTACTTCCAGGACCTGCAGCCGCGCGAGGACCCGCCCACCAACATCTGGTTCCTCGACCCCGACGGCGCCTACGTGATGCCGAACGAGGACGGGGTCAGCGTCGTCATCGTCGCGCCGAAGAAGACCGAGGAGCACCTCGCCGCCTTCCGCGAGGACACCGAGGGCGCCTTCCACCGCTTCGTCCGCGCGCTGCCCGACGCCCCGCCCATCGACGACGCCGAGCGGGTCTCGAAGTTCAACGGGATGATGGACTTCTCGCTGCGCGAGCGGCACCCGCACGCGGCGCCCGGCCTCGCCCTGGTCGGCGACGCGGCGCTGTCCACCGACCCGATGTGGGGCATCGGCTGCGCCTGGGGCATGCAGTCGGCCTCCTGGCTCGCCGACTCGGTGGCCGACACCCTCGACGTCGACGACGAGGTGGATGCCGCGCTCGCCACCTATGCGGGTCGGCACAAGGCCGAGGTCGGCGGCTACCAGCGGCTCTTCGAGAACTTCGCCTCTGCGCGCCCGCTGAACGCGATGGAGCGGCTGATGTACAGCGCCTCCATCCACGACCCGCAGACCGCGCGCCACCTCTACAGCTTCGGGTCCCGCCTGATCAAGATCCCCGAGTTCGGCGCCTCCCCGGCGGTGGCGCGCGCCGTGCTGGCACAGCAGGCGGTCAGCGTCGAGGAGAGCCTGGCGAGCCTGCGCGAGGTCCCGTTCCTGAACGTCGACGAGATCGAGGCGCTGGTCCGGGCCGAGTCCGAGCCCGCGCTCGCGGTGGCCGGGTCCTGATGACCACGACGGCCGAGCCCGACGGCGGGGTCGTGGAGATCCCGCCGGTGGACCGCACGTGGTGGTCCTGGAGCGGTGTGCACGGCGGTCTGGCCGCGGCGATGCTGGTCCGCCACGCCCGGCGCCACGCGGGCGACCTCGGCGTCCGCTCCGTCCACGGCTCGCTGCTCCGCCCGATCGCCGACGGTGGGCTGCACCTGGCGACCGAGGTCATGCGCCGCTCGGCAGGCAGCGTGCTGGCCCGGTCGGTGCTGCGGGAGGGCGGCGCGGCGTCCGTCCTGGCCACGACCTTCCTGGCCGGGCGCTCGGCGCCCGTGCACCAGCCGAGCCCGCCTCCCGCCGTGCCACCGGTCGAGGACTGCCCGGACGCCGGGTTCGACCCGGGACCGGTGCCGTTCATCCAGCACCTCGAGGTGCGGATGGCGGGCGACGTGCGCCCGTTCGACGGTGGCACGGACCCGGTGCTGCGCGCCTGGATCCGGCTGCGCGAGCCGCAGTTCGACGCCGCGGAGACCGCGGTGGTGCTGCTCGACTCGATGCCGCCCGCCCTCTACGCCCTGACCACCGCGCCCGTCCCGATCCCCACCGCCGAGTTCTCGGTCCATCTCACCGACGGCCTCGACGGCATCGGCGGCGGGGACGGCTGGTCGCTCATCGAGGTGCGGACCGAGCAGGCCAGCGACGCGTGGAGCGTCGACTCCAGCTCGCTCTGGGACTCGACCGGCACGCTGCTGGCCGTCGGCCGCCAGACCCGCCGCATCCTCGGGGCCTGACGCCCCTTCCCGCACGGCCCCACCCGAACACCGTCGTTCGGACTCCCACAGACGACCACCACCGGACAGACCAGGGGTGTCACCGAACATGACGACCACACCGACCGAACCCGTCGCCGTGATCGGGCTGGCCTGCAGGCTGCCCGGCGCGCCCGATCCCGGCGCCTTCTGGCGGGTCCTGGCCGACGGGGTCGACGCCGTCGGCGCTCCGCCGTCGAGCCGGACGCCGGGCACGGCGGCCACCACCGGGCAGGCGGGCCACCTCGACCACGTCGACCTGTTCGACGCGGACTTCTTCGGCGTCTCGCCGCGGGAGGCCGACGGGATGGACCCGCGTCAGCGGCTGCTGTTGGAGTTGGCGTGGGAGGCGCTCGAGGACGCGCGGACACCCCCGCTGTCGCTGCACGGCGGTCGTGCGGGGGTGTTCGTCGGCGCGGCCGGGGACGACTACGCGGCGCTCGCCGCGGCGGCGGGTGCGGTCGACCGGCACACCCTGACCGGGGTGTCGCGCGCGGCGATCGCGAACCGGGTGTCCCACGTCCTGGGGCTCGGTGGCCCGAGCGTGGTCGTCGACACCGCGCAGTCGTCGTCGCTGGTCGCGGTGCACCTGGCCTGCGAGAGCCTGCGCCGCGGCGAGACGGACGTTGCCCTCGCGGGCGGGGTCCAGCTCAACCTCGCGCCCACGGGCGCCCTGACCGCGCAACGCTTCGGGGCCCTGTCCCCGGACGCCCGGTGCTTCGTGTTCGACGCGCGCGCGAACGGCTTCGTCCGGGGCGAGGGCGCCGGGCTCGTCGTGCTGAAGACGCTGTCGGCGGCGGTGGCCGACGGTGACCGGATCCATGCGGTGGTGCTCGGCGACGCGCTGTCCCACGACGGCGCCGGGCTCACCGAGCCCGGGGCCGGTGGCCTGGCCGTGCCCAACGCCCGCGCGCAGGCGGACGTCCTACGCCGGGCGTATGCGGCGGCGGGTCTCGACCGGTCGGCCGCGCAGTACGTGGAGCTGCACGGCACGGGCACGCCCGTGGGCGACCCGATCGAGGCGGCGGCGGTCGGCGAGGCGCTCGGCTCGGTGTCGCCCGTGGCGGTCGGGTCCGTCAAGACCAACATCGGGCACCTCGAGGGCGCCGCGGGCATCGCCGGGTTCCTCAAGGTGGTGCTCGCGCTCGCCCACCGCGAGCTGCCCGCGACCCTGCACCACACCACCCCCAACCCCGCCATCCCGCTCGACGAGCTGGGCCTGCGGGTCCAGACCGCGACCGGGCCGTGGCCGCGTCCCGACGAGCGCCTGGTCGGCGGAGTGAGCTCGTTCGGGGTGGGCGGAGCGAACTGCCACGTCGTGCTGGGCGAGGCACCGGTGGCGGCCCCCGTCGAGGAGCGCGGGTCGGGCACCGGCCTGCCCTGGGTCCTGTCCGCCCGCTCCGCGGCCGCGCTGCGGGCGCAGGCCGAGCGACTCGCGGAGCTGTCGGAGAGTACGGCGGTCGGGCGGTCGCTCGCCGCCACCCGGTCGCCGCTCGCGCACCGGGCCGTGCTGTTCCCGGACGCGGCGGGGAGCCTCGCCACCGCACTGGCCGCCGTCGCAGGCGACCGCCGCGACGACACGGTGGTCGAGGGCGTCGCGCACGTCGCTGCGACGCCCGTCCTGGTGTTCCCGGACACCTGGGAGGGCGCGGCGGACGAGCTGCTGGACTCCTCGCCCGTCTTCGCCGACGCGTTCGCCGCGTGCGGCGAGGCGGTGGGGGACACCTCCCTGGAGAGCGCGCTGCGCAGCGGTGTCGAGACCGAGACCGTCCGCTGGGCGACGCTGGTGGCACTCGCCGCGCTGTGGCGGGCCGCGGGCGTGGTGCCCGACACCGGCTACGCCGTCGTCGGGGAGGGGATCGGGGAGCTCGCCGCCGCGACGGTCACGGGCGAGATCACCCTGGACGAGGCGGCGCGGCGGCTCGACACGCACCCGACCACGGGCGGGCTCGAGGAGCGTGTCCGGGACCTGTTCGCCCAGGGGCACAACGTCTTCCTCGTGCTCGGCCCTGGCCGTGAGCTCGCGCCGGACCTGCCCGTCGACGTCGTCGACACCCCGCTGCAGCTCGCGGGCGTGCTCCGCTCGGCGGCTGAGCTGTTCGTCCGTGGCGTGCCGGTCGACGTGGGCTCCTGGTACCCGGCCGGGCCGGTGGTGGACCTGCCGACCTACCCCTTCCAGCGGACCCGGCACTGGTTCTCTGTGGGCGAGACCGCCGCCGCTCCCGCCCCGGAGGCGGACGAGGACGACCCGGTCGTGGTGGTCGGCATGGCCTGCCGCTACCCGGGTGGGCTGGACACCCCCGAGAAGCTCTGGCAGGCGGTGCTCGACGGCGTCGACACGGTCTCCGAGTTCCCGACCGACCGCGGCTGGGACGTCGAGGGCCTCTACGACCCGGATCCCACCGTCGCGGGCACCTGCTATACCCGCCACGGCCACTTCCTGAACGGAGCGGGGCTGTTCGACCCCGGCTTCTTCCACATCGGACCCCGCGAGGCCGCGGCCATGGACCCGCAGCAGCGGCTCCTGCTGGAGACCACGTGGGAGGCACTGGAGCGGGCCCGGATCGACCCGACGGCACTGCGGGGACGGTCGGTCGGCGTCTACGTCGGTGCGATGGACCAGGAGTACGGCCCGCGGCTCGACGAGCCCGCGGACGAGTCGATGGGCCACCTGCTCACCGGCATCCACATGAGCGTCGCGGCGGGCCGGATCTCGTACGTCTTCGGCTTCGACGGTCCGTCGCTCACGATCGACACCGCGTGCTCGGCCTCGCTGTCCGCGCTGCACCTCGCGGCGCGCGCGGTGCGCAGCGGCGAGTGCGACCTGGCCCTGGCGGGCGGCGTGACGATCATGTCCGGGCCCGGGCTGTTCGTGCAGTTCAGCCGTCAGCGCGGGCTCGCGGCCGACGGCCGGTGCAAGCCCTTCGCAGGGGCCGCGGACGGCACCGCGTGGTCCGAGGGTGTCGGGATGGTGGCGGTGGAGCGGCTCTCGGTCGCCCGCCGCGAGAGCCACCCGGTGCTCGCCGTGCTGCGGGGCTCGGCGGTCAACCACGACGGCGCCAGCAACGGCCTCACCGCGCCGAACGGGCCCGCGCAGCAGCGGGTGATCGAGCGGGCACTGGCCGACGCGGGTCTGGGGACGGACGCCGTCGACGTCGTCGAGGCGCACGGGACCGGTACCCCTCTGGGCGACCCGATCGAGGCGGGCGCGCTGCTCGCCACCTACGGCGCGGCCCGTCCGGCGGACCGGCCGCTGCTGCTCGGCTCGCTCAAGTCCAACATCGGGCACACTCAGGCCGCGGCCGGCGTCGGCGGCGTGATCAAGATGATCAAGGCGATGGAGCACGGGCAGGTCCCGGGCACGTTGCACGTCGACGAGCCGTCGCCGCAGGTCGACTGGGCCTCCGGGGCGGTGCGGCTGGTCACCGAGACGACCGCGTGGCCCGAGACCGGCCGTCCCCGCCGGGCGGCGGTCTCCGGGTTCGGCATCGGCGGCACCAACGCCCACGTGGTGCTGGAGCAGCCGCCCGCGACCGAGGCCCCCGGACGCGAGCCGGTCGACGGGCCACTGCCGTGGGCTCTCTCCGCCCCGACCTCGTCCGCGCTGGAGGCGCGAGCCGAGCAGCTCGCCGACCTGCTGGACCGCAGCCCGGGCCTCGCGCCCGAGGACGTCGGGCTGTCCCTCGCGGCCACTCGCGCGACGTTCGACCACCGGGCCGTGGTGATCGGCCGGGACCGTGCGGAGCTGCTGCGCGGGCTGCGCGACCTCTCCGAGGGCGAGCCGACCGACGCCGTCGTGACCGGGACCGCGACCTCCCCGGGCGCCCCGGTGCTGGTGTTTCCCGGGCAGGGCTCGCAGTGGCGGGGGATGGGCATCGCGCTGATGGCCGACCCGACGTTCGCGGCAACGCTCACCGCCTGCCACGACGCCCTGGCCCCGCACGCCGACTTCTCCCTGCTCGACGTCCTGCGTGGCGACGGAACCGAGCTCCAGCGCGTGGAGGTCGTCCAGCCCGCGCTGTGGGCCGTCATGGTGTCGCTGGCCCGGCAGTGGCAGGCCCACGGGGTGACGCCGGCAGCGGTCGTCGGGCACTCCCAGGGGGAGATCGCCGCGGCCACCGCGATCGGCGCGCTGTCGATCGAGGAGGGCGCCCGGATCGTCGCCGTGCGCAGCAGGCTGCTGGCCTCGCTCGCCGGGACGGGCACCATGGCGTCGATCCCGGCGCCGGTCTCCGACGTCGAGGAGGTGCTGCGGAAGACCCCCGGCGCGGTGGACATCGCCGCGGTCAACAGCTCCCGCGTCACCGTCGTGGCAGGCGAGGTCGCCGCCGTCGACGCGGCCGTGGCGGAGTTCGTGGCCCGCGGCGTGCGCGCCAAGCGGATCCCGGTGGACTACGCGTCGCACTCCGCCGCGGTCGACGCCCTGCACGAGCCGCTGCTCGCGGAGCTGGGCACGGTCGAGTGCCGGTCGACCGACGTCCCGTTCCACTCCACGGTGCTCGGCGCGCAGGTCGACACCGCGACGCTGGACGCCGAGTACTGGTTCCGCAACCTGCGCCGCCCGGTGCGGTTCGCCGACGTCGTCCGGTCGCTGGTGCGGGCGGGCCACCGGCACGTCGTCGAGGTCAGCCCGCACCCGGTGCTGACCATCGCCGTCGAGGACCTGGTCGACGAGGCGGACTCCGCAGGCGCCGTCACCGGCACCCTGCGCCGCGACGACGGCGGGCAGGCCCGGATGCTCGCCGCGCTCGCAACGCTGTACGTGCACGGCGGGACCGTCGACTGGGCGGCAGCCTTCGACTCGTCCGCGCGGACGGTCGACCTGCCCACCTACCCCTTCGAGCGGCAGCGGTTCTGGCTGAACCAGGACGTGGCCGCGCCGCGCGCGCTCTCCTCGGCGGCCCTGCCCGAGACCGGGCACCCGCTGCTCACCGCGGCCGTGGACGTCGCGGGGCGGGATGAGACGGTCTTGACCGGGGCGGTTGCCCTGCGCCGGTTCCCGTGGATCGCGGACCACGCGGTCAGCGGCACGGTCCTGCTGCCCGGTACCGCGCTCGTCGAGCTGGCCCTGCGGGGGGCGGCCGGTCGGGTCGACGAGCTGACCCTGCAGGCTCCGTGCCTGGTGCCCGCGGACGGCGAGGTCGTGCTGCAGGTGGTGCTGGGCGCGCGGGACCTCGACGGGTCCCGGGCGGTCGAGGTCCACTCCCGACCGGCGGACGGCGGGGCCTGGACCTGCCACGCCGTCGGCCGGACCGGAGGTGTCGTGGCGGCGCCCATGGCGAGCTGGGCGGCGAGCTGGCCGCCCGCGGGCGCCGAGGCCGTCGAGCTCGAGGGGGCCTACGCCACACTCGCCGAGCGCGGGTACGACTACGGCCCCGCCTTCCAGGGCCTGCGCGCGCTCTGGCGGGACGGGACCACGCTCTACGCCGACGTCGCACTGCCGATGGACGCCGAGCCCGGGTTCGTCGTGCACCCGGCCCTGCTCGACGCCGCCCTGCACCCGATGGTGCTGACCGGCGCGATCGGGGAGACCGGACAGGTCCCGCTGCCGTTCGCCTGGCGCGGGGTGTGGGCGGCGGCGGAGCCGGGGACGAGCGCCCTGCGGGTGCGGCTTGTTCCCACTGAGGAGGGCCTGCACGTGGCCGCGGCGGACGCGACCGGCACGCTCGTCGCGGAGGTCGAGGGGCTCGCCGTGCGGCCGATCGCGCTGGCCCGGCTGCGGGCGCTCGCGGCCGCGCAGACCGACCCGCTGCTCGAGGTGGAGTGGACGGCGCCGGACGGTGCCGTCGTGCCGGTCGGTGAGCACGAGGTCCTCGACGCCGTCGGCGCGACCGAGCGGGAGGCGCTGGCCACCGTCCTCGCGGCGCTGCAGGAACGGCTGGCCGACCCGGACGCGACCGGACCGCTGGTCGTCCGCACCCGCGGCGGTGTCGCCACGGGCCGGGACGAGTCGCTGGATCTCGCCGCGGGGGCCGTGCACGGCCTGGTGCGCAGCGCCCAGACCGAGCACCCGGGCCGGTTCGTGCTGGTCGACATCGATTCGGGTGGCGAGCCGGACGACCTGCCCGCCGCCCTCGCGACGGGTGAGCCGGAGGTCGCGGTGCGCGGGGGAGCGGTGCTCGTCCCGCGGCTCCTGCCCCGGTTTCCGACGCGCTCGGCCGCACCGATCGACCCCGAGGGCACGGTGCTGGTGACCGGCGGCACCGGAACCCTCGGGCAGCTGCTGGCGCGCCATCTCGTCGAGCACCACGGGGTGCGGCACCTGCTGCTCACCAGCCGCAGCGGGTCCGGGGCGGACGAGCTCGTCGCCGAGCTGGCCGACCGCGCCGAGACCACGGTGGCGGCCTGCGACGCCGCGGACCGGGACGCCCTCGCTGCGACGCTCGCCGCGATCCCCGCCGCCCACCCGCTGGTCGGGGTCGTGCACGCCGCGGGTGTGCTCGACGACGGGATCCTGGAGTCGCTGACCCCCGAGCGGCTCGACACGGTGCTGCGGCCCAAGGTCGACGCCGCGCGGCACCTCGACGAGCTCACCCGCGAGGCCGCGCCGCCGCTGTTCGTGCTGTTCTCCTCGATCGCGGCCGCCCTGGGCAACGCGGGTCAGGCGGGCTACGCCGCCGCCAACGCCGCGCTCGACACGCTGGCGCAGCACCGTCGCGCCGACGGGCTGCCCGCGGTCTCGATCGCCTGGGGGCTCTGGGCTCCCGGCAGCGCGATGAGCTCGCAGATGGGCGAGGCGGGCAAGGCGAGGCTCGGCGCCACCGGCATCCTCCCGATGCCCGCCGAGACCGGCCTCGCACTGTTCGACGCCGCGCTCGACCTCGGCGCGCCGCAGGTCGTCGCCGCGCGTCTCGACGCGGCGAGCGCGCCGGACCGGCCGCTGCTGCGCAGCCTGACCGGGAGGAACGCGGTGCCTGTCGCCGAGCCGACGCAGGCCTCGGCGACACCGACGGAGACCTCGCCGCTGCTGCGCAGGCTCGGCGAGACCGAGGGGCCCGAGCGCAGGCACGTGCTCCTCGACCTGGTCCGCACCACGGTCGCCGCGGTGCTGGCCCACCCGACCCCGGACTCGGTCGACGTCGGCAGGCCGCTGGCGGCGCTGGGGCTGGACTCGCTCGGCGCGGTGGAGCTGCGCAACCGGCTCGGGTCCGCCACCGGGCTGCGCCTGCCGGCGACGATGGTCTTCGACCACCCGTCCGCCTCGGCCATCGCCGAGCTCCTCGACGGGCGGCTCACCCCCGTGGCCGAGCCGGCCACGGTCGCACCGGTCGTCCAGCTCGGCGACGTGTCCGACGACGAGATGTTCGCGATGATCGACAACCGGAACGGATGACGGGCGATGGCAGACGTACAGAAGCTGCGGGACTACCTCAAGCAGGCCACGACCGAGCTGGTCGAGCTCCGCGGCAGGCTCGCCGACCGCGAGCGGGCGGCGGCCGAGCCGATCGCGATTGTCGGGATGGCGTGCCGCTTCCCCGGCGGCGTGACCGGCCCGGATGAGCTGTGGGACCTGGTCAGCGCGGGCACCGACGCGATCACGGGGTTCCCCACCGACCGCGGCTGGGACGTCGAGGGCCTCTACGACCCCGATCCCACCCACGCCGGCACCTCCTACACCCGCCACGGCGGCTTCCTCGACCCGGTCGACCGCTTCGACGCTGCGTTCTTCGGGATCAGCAACCGGGAGGCGGCCGCCATCGACCCCCAGCAGCGCATGCTGCTGGAGACCGCCTGGGAGGCCTTCGAGCACGCCGGGATGGACCCGGCGGGCCTGCGCGGCAGCAGCACCGGGGTCTTCGTGGGCGAGATGTACCACGACTACGGCCCCCGGCTGCGGACCATCCCACCCGCCGTCGAGGGGTACGTAGGGCTCGGCAGCGCGGGCAGCGTCGCGTGTGGACGGCTCTCCTACCAGCTGGACCTGCGCGGACCATCGGTCACGGTGGACACGGCGTGCTCCGCCTCGCTCGTCTCGCTACACCTGGCCGCCACGGCGCTGCGCGGCGGGGAGTGCGACCTCGCGTTGGCCGGGGGCGCGGCCGTGATGGCCACGCCGTCGTCCTTCGTCGAGTTCAGCAGGCAGCGCGCGCTGGCGCCCGACGGCCGGTGCAAGCCGTTCGCCGAGGCGGCGGACGGGGCGGCCTGGGCCGAGGGCGTGGGGCTGATCGTGCTGGAGCGGCTGTCCGACGCTCAGGCTCGCGGCCACCGGGTGCTGGCGGTGGTCCGCGGCTCGGCCGTGAACCACGACGGCGCCAGCAACGGCCTCACCGCGCCGAACGGCCCGGCCCAGCAGCGGGTGATCACCCGGGCGCTGGCCGACGCCTGCCTGACCCCCGCGGACGTCGACGTGGTCGAGGCGCACGGGACCGGCACCCCGCTCGGGGACCCGATCGAGGCGGGCGCGCTCGTGGCGACCTACGGCGCCGACCGGCCTGCGGACCGGCCGCTGCTCGTCGGGTCGCTGAAGTCCAACATCGGCCACACCCAGGCCGCGGCAGGCGTCGCAGGCGTGATCAAGATGGTCAAGGCGATGGAGCACGGGGTGCTCCCGGCGACCCTGCACGTGGACGCGCCGTCGTCCAAGGTGGACTGGGACGGCGTGCGGCTTGTGGCCGAGACGGTGCCGTGGCCCGAGGTGGACCGGGTCCGCCGGGCCGGGGTGTCTGGCTTCGGGATCGGCGGGACGAACGCGCACGTGCTGCTGGAGGAGGCGCCTGCCGCCGAGGACCTGATGGACGACTCGGTCGACGGGGCCGTTCCCTGGCTGCTCTCCGCTCGCGACCCGCAGGCGCTGCGCGACCAGGCCGCCCGTCTCGCGGCCTTCGTGCGCGCTCGCTCGGTGCGCCCGGTCGACGTGGCGTCCTCGCTGGTCGACACCCGCACGGCGTTCGACCACCGGGCCGTGGTGGTCGGCGAGGAAACGGATGCGCTGCTCAGCGGGCTCGACGCGCTCGCCGCCGGTCGCCCCGCCCGCGAGGTCCGCACCGGCACCGCGCGCGGCGCCCGGCCGGTGTTCCTGTTCAGCGGGCAGGGCAGCCAGCGGGTCGGGATGGGGCGCGACCTCGTCGACCCGGTCTTCACGGCCGCGCTCGACGAGGTGTGCGCGGCGCTCGACCCGCACCTGGACGTGCCGCTGCGTGAGGTGATGTGGGCCGAGCCGGGTACCCCCGAGGCGGCCCTGCTCGACCAGACCTCCTTCACCCAGCCCGCCCTGTTCGCCCTTCAGGTGGCCCTGTTCCGGCTGCTCGCGGCTCGCGGTGTGCACCCGACCGCGCTCGCCGGGCACTCGATCGGCGAGATCGCGGCCGCGCACGTCGCCGGCGTGTTCTCACTCGCGGATGCCGCGCGGCTGGTCACCGCCCGCGGCAGGCTGATGCAGGCGCTGCCCGCGGGCGGGGTGATGATCGCGGTCCAGGCGAGCGAGGACGAGCTGCTCCCGCTGCTCGACGGCGTGCCGCAGGCAGGCCTCGCCGCCGTCAACGGACCCGAGGCCGCGGTGCTCTCCGGCGCGGAGGGCCCGGTCACCGCGCTCGCCGCCGAGGTGGAGGGCTGGGGCCGCAAGGTCCGGAAGCTGACCGTGTCGCACGCCTTCCACTCCCCGCTGATGGAGCCGATGCTGGCCGAGTTCCGCGCGGTCGCGCAGAGCGTGGCGTACGCGGCGCCGACGATCCCGATCGTCTCCGCGCTGACGGGCCTGTCCGCAGGCGACGAGCCCGCGACGGCCGAGTACTGGGTGGAGCACGTCCGGCGGCCGGTCCGGTTTGCCGACGCGGTCCGCGCCACCGGCGGGGACACCTTCGTCGAGCTGGGACCGGACGGCGTCCTCACCGCCATGGTGCGCACCGTCCTCGGCGACCCCGCCGCGGTGTCGACGTTGCGCAAGGACCGCTCCGGACCCGCCGCCCTGGCACTGGCCCTCGGCGAGCTGCACGCCCACGGTGTGCCGGTGACCTGGGACTTCGGGGCCGGAGTCCGGGCCGTCGAGCTGCCCACCTACGCGTTCCAGCGCGATCGGCACTGGCTCGCCCCCACCGACCCGCCGCGGGCCACCGGCTCCGGTCTCGCCGCCGCGGACCACCCGTTCCTGGACACGGTCGTCGAGCTGGCCGAGCCGGGACGTGCCGTGCACCTGGGCGGGGTGTCTGCCGCGACGCACCCGTGGCTGACCGACCACGCCGTCGCCGGGACCGTGCTGGTCCCGGGCGCGGCGCTGGTCGAGCTCACCCACCAGATCGGCGCGCGGTCCGGTTTCCCGGTCGTCGAGGAGCTGGTGCTGCGGGCGCCGCTCGTGGTGCCACCGAACGGACGGGTGGAGCTGCAGGTGGTGACCGAGCCTGGTTCGGACGGCCTCACGGTCACGCTACACGCCCGACAGCCCGACGAGCCGTGGGCCGTTGTCGCGACAGGGCTGCTCGGCGACTCCGCGAAGGAGTCTCTGGAGCTGCAGTGGCCGCCCACCGGCGAGCCCGTGCCCGCGGCGCAGATCTACACGCTGCTGGGCGATCTCGGCCTGGACTACGGGCCGGTGTTCCGCTGCGTGCACACCGCCTGGCGCTCCGAGGGCGAGGTCGGAACCGAGGTCACCCTCCCCGGCGAGGTCGACACGGACGGGTTCGCCCTGCATCCCGCCCTGCTCGACGCCGCCCTCCACAGCGCCGCCCTCGTGATCCCGACCGGCGACGAGCCGCGGCTGCCCTTCGCCTTCCGCGGCGTCCGGTTCCTCGGCGCGCCCGGCACACGGGAGCTGCGGGTGCGGGCGCGGGTCGCCGGGGACGACACCGTCCGGCTGGACCTCGCGGACGGGACCGGGCGGCCGGTCGCCACGATCGAGGCGCTGGTCACCCGCGAGATGCGGCTCGACGCGCTGCCGGGTGCGGTGGCCACCGGGGCCCGGCACGAGCTCGTCTGGCGGCAGGTCCCCGACGGGGAGACGCGTGCCGAGAGCGGGCACGTCCTGGTCGAGGTCGGCCGGGACACCACCGCGGCGGGCGCCCGTCGCGAGACGCTGCGGGCTCTGGAGTTGGTGCAGGCGTTCCTCGCCGCGGAGCACCCCGAGCCGACGACGCTGGTCGTGGTCACCTACGGGGCCGTCCGCGCTGCGGGGTCCGACCCGGAGCCGGACCCCGCCGGCGCCGCGGTGCGCGGTCTGGTCCGCGGCGTCCAGGCCGAGCATCCCGGACGGATCGTGCTGGTCGACCTTCCCGCCGAGGGCACCGGGCTCGATCCCGTCGACGTCGGCGCGCTGCTCGGGACGGGTGCGCCGGAGCTCGCCGTCCGGGACGGTGCACCGCTGGCCCCGGCGCTCGCCGTGGCGCCTGAAGGCGAACCCGCCTCGTGGGACCCCGAGCAGGCGGTGCTCGTCACCGGCGGCACCGGTGGCCTGGGCGCGGTCGTGGCCCGCCACCTCGTCGAGAAGGGGGTGCGCAGGCTCGTCCTCGCCAGCAGGCGGGGCGCCGCTGCGCCGGGGGCCGAGGAGCTGCGCGCGGAGCTGGCGGCCGCGGGAGCGGAGGTCACGCTCGCGGCCTGCGACGTCGCCGACCGTGCCGCCGTGGCCGGGCTGCTTGAGTCCGTCCCGTCGCTCGGCACGGTCGTGCACGCCGCGGGCGTCCTCGACGACGGCCTCGTCGCCTCACTGACCCCTGAGCGGATCGAGGCGGTCCTGCGGGCGAAGGTCGACGCCGCCACCCACCTGCATGAGCTGACGCTGGGCGACCGCGCCCCGCGCCTGGTCCTGTTCTCCTCGCTCGCAGGCACCGTCGGCAACACGGGCCAGGCCGCGTACGGCGCGGCCAACGCCTACCTCGACGCACTCGCCGTGCGGCGGGTGGCAGCGGGCACCCCGGCGACCTCGATCGCCTGGGGCCTGTGGGCCGACGAGAGCGGCGGCATGGGGGACACCCTCTCCGCCGCCGACCGCGCCCGCATGGCCCGCTCCGGCATCCTGCCGATGCCGGAGGCCGCGGCGCTGGCCCTGCTGGACGAGGCGGTCGCCGCCGCGGACCCGGCCCCGGTCGTCGCCGCCTTCGACCACGCGGCGCTGCGACGCCGGGTCGACACCCCGGCCGTGCTGCGTGCGCTTGTGGGGGCGACGGCTCCCGCACCACGGGCCGCGGCGGTGGAGTCGGGCAGGCGGGACGAGCTCGTCGGGCTCGACGCCGCAGGCCGCCGGGCTGCCGTCCTCACCCTGATCCGGGACGCCGCGGCGGAGATCCTGGCCCACCCGGACGCCGCCGCGATCGACCCCGGTGCTCGGTTCGTGGACCTGGGGCTGGACTCGCTCACCGCCGTCGAGCTGCGCAACGTCCTGTTCGCCGCCACGGAGCTGGACCTGCCGACGACCGTCGCGTTCGACCACCCGACGGTCGGCGAGCTGACCGACCACGTCAGTGCCCTGCTCGCCGCGCCCGTCGCCGCAGAGTCGTCACCGGAGCAGACACCGGAGCCGGTGCCGACCACGACCGGGGCGGCGCGGCTGTTCGACCTGATCGACGCCGCCCCCATGATCCCCGCCCGATGAGCGGGCCCGCGCCGAGAGAGGCTTCCGTGACTATCACCCCCGAACGCGGCTGGCTGCAGTGCCCCGGCTGCCGCGCGCTGCTGTACCGCAGGCGGTACCAGCGCACCGACCGCGTCTGCCCGGAGTGCGGCGCGCACGGTGCGCTGACCGCCCCCGAGCGGCTCGCGAGCCTGCTCGACGAGGGCACCGCGGCACCGTTCACCACCGTCCACTCCGACGTCGACCCCCTCGGTTTCGTCGACGCCAAGCCCTACCCGCAGCGTCTCGCCGAGGCCCGCCGGAAGACAGGGCTCGACGAGGCCGTGGTCTGCGCCCGCGGCGCGCTCGCCGGGCATCGGGTCGTCGTCGCGGCGATGGACTTCCGGTTCCTCGGCGGCAGCCTCGGCTGCGCGGTCGGCGAGTCGATCACCGCGGCCGGGGAGGTCGCGCTGGCCGAGCGGACCCCGCTGCTGATCGTCTGCGCGTCCGGCGGAGCCCGGATGCAGGAGGGGGTCCTCGCCCTCATGCAGATGGCGAAGACCGCGCAGATGCTCTCCGCACTGCGCGAGGCGGGCCTGCTCACCGTCTCGCTGGTCACCGACCCGACCTACGGCGGCGTCGCCGCGTCCTTCGCCACCCTGTGCGACGTGATCGTGGCCGAGCCGGGCGCGCGGATGGGCTTCGCCGGTCGCCGGGTCATCGAGCAGACGATCCGCGAGCGGCTGCCCGCGGGCTTCCAGACCGCCGAGCACCTCCTCGCGCACGGCATGATCGACCGGGTGGTGCCGCGGGCCGAGCTGCGTGAGGTCCTCGGCAGGCTGCTCGGGTTCGCCTGTGCCCCGGTCGCCGAGGAGGACCGCACCGGACCGACCACGCTCGTCCGCGAGCTGCCGCGGCGGGAGCCGTGGGAGGCGGTGCGGCACGCCCGCGACATCGGTCGCCCCACCACGCTGGACTACGTCGCGCATGTCGTCGAGGACTTCGTGGAGCTGCACGGGGACCGGCGCGGCACGGACGACCCGGCGGTCGTCGCGGGGCTCGGGCGGCTGCACGGCCGCGCGGTCGCGGTGGTCGGCACCCAGAAGGGCCACGACGCCACGGAGCTCAGCGCCCGCCGATTCGGCATGCCCGAGCCCGCGGGCTACCGCAAGGCCGCCCGCGTGATGCGCCTCGCCGAGACCCTGTCGCTGCCCGTGGTGACGCTGGTGGACACCGCGGGCGCGCACCCGGGCGTGGAGGCCGAGCTGCACGGCCAGTCCGTGGCCGTCGCCGAGAACATCGCGACGATGGCGGGGCTCACCGTCCCGGTCGTCGCGGTGGTGACCGGCGAGGGCGGCAGCGGGGGCGCGCTGGCGCTGGCGGTCGCCGACCAGGTGCTGGCCTGCTCCGACGCGGTCTACTCGGTGATCAGCCCGGAGGGCTGCGCCTCGATCCTCTGGCAGGACGCCGCGCAGGCGCCGCGGGCCGCCGCCGCGCTGCAGGTCGACGCCGCGTCGCTGCTGCGGCTCGGGGTGATCGACGGCGTGGTGCCCGAGCCACCCGGTGGCGCGCACACCGACCCGGCGGCGACGGCGAACGCCCTCGCCGATGCCGTCTCGGCCTGTCTGCGCAGGCTGGACGGGGTCCCAGGGGCTGAGCTGGTGCGCAGGCGGCGGGCCCGGTTCCGGGCGTTCGGTGCGGAGACGGGCATCCTGCCCACGGTCGAGCGGGAGACGGCATGAGCGAGCGGATCACGGCCGCCGAGGCGGACCGGGTGCTGGAGGTCCTCACCCGACACGCCCGCGAGCTGGCCGGGCTCGGACCGGTCCGGCTGGCGGCGGGCGGGGTGAGCCTGGAGCTCTCCGGCCTGGCGGCGCCGAGCCCCGCACCTCTCCAGCCGCCCGCGGTCGCGCCCTCGCCCGGCCGGACCATCACCTCGGAGGCGGTCGGCGTGTTCTACCGCGCCCCCGGCCCCGACTCCCCGCCGTTCGTGGCCGAGGGTGACGTGATCGAGCCCGGCCGCCAGATCGGCATCGTCGAGGTGATGAAGCTGATGATCCCCGTCGAGGCGACGCTGGGGGGCCGGGTCGAGGAGTTCCTGGTGGCCGACGGCGAGGCCGTCGAGCACGGGCAGCCCCTCCTGCGGCTGGGTGAGCCGTGATACGCAAGGTCCTGGTCGCCAACCGCGGCGAGATCGCGGTCCGGATCGTGCGCGCCTGTCGTGAGCTGGGCCTGGCCTCCGTCGTGGCGCACTCGGCCGCGGACCGCGACTCCCTCGCCGTCGGGCTGGCGGACGAGGCGGTGCAGATCGGGCCCGGCCCCGCCGCGGCCAGCTACCTCAACATCCCGGCGGTCGTGGAGGCCGCCAGGCTGCGTGGTGCGGACGCCGTGCACCCCGGCTACGGCTTCCTGTCCGAGAACGCGGACTTCGCCGAGGTCTGCGCCGACCACGGCCTGACGTTCGTGGGGCCGCCCGCGGACGTGATCGAGGCCTTGGGCGACAAGGCCCGGGCCCGGGCCGCCGCCACCGCGGCCGGGCTCCCGCTGCTACCGGGGAGCCGGGAGGAGCTCGGGAGCGAGCCACAGGCCAGGGCCGTCGCCGACGCGGTCGGCTACCCGGTGATCATCAAAGCGGTCGCGGGCGGCGGCGGGCGCGGCATGCACGTCGTCCGCGAGCCCGACTCGTTCGCCGCGGCCTGGGCCCGCGCCCGCGCGACCGCGGCGGCGACCTTCCGCGACCCCCGGCTGTTCGTGGAGCACTACCTCGACTCGGCCCGGCACGTCGAGGTGCAGGTACTGGCGGACGCCCACGGCGCCGTCGTGCACCTCGGCACCCGGGACTGCAGCCTGCAGCGCCGTCACCAGAAGCTCGTCGAGGAGTGCCCCGCCCCGGCCCTGGCCGAGGACACCCTGCATCGGCTGGGCGAGGCGGCGACGGCGCTGGCCCGGCACACGGGATACGTCGGCGCGGGCACCGTCGAGTTCCTGCTCGAGCCCGGCGGTGCTTTCCACTTCATGGAGGTCAACTGTCGGCTGCAGGTGGAGCACCCGGTCACCGAGATGGCCACCGGCATCGACCTCGTCGCGGCCCAGCTGCGGATCGCGGGCGGTGCGCCGCTCGGCCTCACCCAGGCCGACGTCCGGCTCGCAGGCGCCGCGATCGAGTGCCGGATCAACGCCGAGGACCCCGCCCGGGACTTCGTCCCCACCCCCGGTCTCCTCGAGGAGTGCGTGCTGCCGGGCGGCCCGTTCGTGCGCGTCGACACCCACGTCCACCCGGGCCACCGGATCCCCGGCTTCTACGACCCGCTGCTGGCCAAGGTGGTCGTGTGGGCACCCGACCGGCCCGGCGCCATCGCCCGGATGCGCGCGGCGCTGGGCGAGGTCCGCGTCCGCGGCCGAGGGATCGCGACGACCGCCCCGCTGCTCGCCGACCTGCTCGACGACGAACGCTTCCGCACCGCCACCCACGACACCCGACTCGTCGAGACGATCACCGCCGACCGGAACGAGGTTCCCGCATGACCACCAGCACCGCTTTCCGCCAGGACATCGCCGATGCCGTCTTCTCCCTGCCCGTCGCCACCGCCCTCGGGTTCACCTTCACCGTGATCGGCGATGGCGGCGCCGAGGGCAGGCTGCCGTGGCGCGAGGACCACTCCCACGCGCCGGGCGCCTTCCAGGCCGGGCCGATCACGAGCCTGGCGGACTTCGTTGGTGCGGCCGCCGCCGCCACCCACCTGCCGGTCGGCACCCACGTGATCACCACCGACCTCACCGTCAAGTTCCTCACCGAGGCCCGTGGGGCGGTCCTCGTGGCCCGCGCCCGCACCCTGCGGCCGGGCAGGCGCACGTCCGTGGCTGCCGTCGACCTGACCGTCGACGACGGCACCGAGCTGTGCGCCACCGCGCTGCTCACGGTGACCAACCACAGCCCCGCCTGAACCCCACCCGAAACCGAGAGGCACCCGCCGTGCACGGCCAGATGCAGGACCGCCCGCTCGCCCTGCCCCACGTCTTCCACCGCGCCGAACAGCTGTTCGGGGACAAGACCATCGTCGCCCGTGCCGCCGACGGCGCCCTGACCACCCGGACCTACCGGGAGTGGGCCCAGCGGGTCCGCAGGCTCGCCGCCGCCCTCGACGCGCTGGGCGTCTCGCCGGACGGCCGGGTCGGCACCTACTGCTGGAACGCCCCGGCGCACCTGGAGCTGTACTTCGCGGTGCCGTGCAGCGGCCGGATCCTGCACACCCTGAACATCCGGCTGCCCGCCGACCAGCTGGTCGGGGTGGTCGAGCACGGCGGGGACGAGGTCGTCGTCGTCGAGCGGGGGCTGTTCGCGCAGTTCTGGGCCGTCGTGGACCGGCTGCCCGCGGTGCGGCGGGTGGTCGTCGTGGACGACGGCTCGCTGACGCCCCTCCCGGCGGACGACCGGATCGTCGACTACGACACCCTGCTCGCCGGCGTCGAGCCCGTGACCGGGCGTTTCGTCGTCGACGACGAGAACCGCGCGGCCGCCATGTGCCACACCTCCGGCACGACCGGCAAGCCCAAGGGGGTGCTCTACTCGCACCGCTCGACGGTGCTGCACTCGCTCGGGCTGATGGTGGCCGACGCGGCAGGCGTGGGGGAGCGGGACGTGCTGCTCCCGGTCGTCCCGATGTTCCACGCCAACGCCTGGGGCTACCCGTTCGCGGCCGTGTTCGCCGGGTCCACGCTGGTGCTGACCGGTCCGAGCCCGACCCCGCGCGACGTCGCCGACCTGATGCGGGAGCAGCGGGTCACCATCGCCGCGGCGGTCCCGACGATCTGGACCGGCGTGCTCCCCGAGCTCGCCGCGGGGGACGTCCCGAACCTGCGACTGGTCTTCTCGGGCGGCTCCGCGGTGCCGATCTCCCTGTCCGAAGCCTGGCGCACCACGCTCGGCGTGCCGCTCACCCAGGGCTGGGGGATGACCGAGTGCAGCCCCATGGTCACCAGCGGGCGGCTGCGCACCGTGCACGACGGCGCCACCGAGGAGGAGCAGGCGCTCGTACGGTCCCGCGCGGGCTCGCCCGCCTCGCTCGTCGAGCTGCGGCTGGTCGACCCGGACACCGGGGCGGAGCTGCCGTGGGACGGCGTCGCGCGTGGTGAGCTGCAGGTCGCCGGGCCGTGGGTGGCCGCGTCCTACTACGGCGAGGGCGACCCGAGCCGCTTCACCGCGGACGGCTGGCTGTGCACCGGGGATGTCGCGGTGATCGACGGACACGGCTTCGTGACATTGGTCGACCGGACGAAGGACCTGGTCAAGTCGGGGGGCGAGTGGATCTCCTCGGTGGAGCTGGAGAACCACGTCATGGGGATGGCGGGGGTGGCGGAGGCCGCGGTGATCGCCGTCCCGCACCCGAAGTGGTCCGAGCGGCCCCTGGCCTGTGTCGTGCGCAGGCCCGGCGCCGAGGTCAGCCGCGAGGACGTGCTGATCCACCTCGCCGGGTGCCTGCCGCGCTGGCAGGTTCCCGACGACGTCGTCTTCCTCGACGAGGTGCCGAAGACCTCGACCGGGAAGTTCGACAAGAACGACCTGCGCCGCCGCTATGCGGACCACGTGATGGCCCCGTGAACCGACCCGAGCCCCGGTTCGCGGGTCGGACCGCGCTGGTCACGGGCGCGAGCCGGGGCATCGGCCTCGCGGTCGCACAGCGGCTGGTGGCCGAGGGGGCGCGGGTGGTCGTGACCGGCCGCAAGCCCGGCCCGCTCGCCGAGGCGGTCGCCCAGCTGGGCGGCCCTGAGCACGCGGTGGGCGTCGCCGGGGACACCGCGGACGACGAGCACCGGGCCGCGGCCGTGGCCCGGGCCGTCGAGACCTTCGACAGCCTCGACCTCCTGGTCAACTCCGCCGGGATCAACCCGGTGTTCGGCCCGCTCGTCGACCTGGACCTGGCGGCCGCGCGCACGACGGTCGAGGCGAACGTGCTGGCCGCGCTGTCCTGGGTGCAGCACGCCCACCGAGCGTGGCTCGGGGAGCACGGCGGCGCGGTGGTCAACCTGTCGTCGATCGGCGCGTTCGCCCCGTCCGCGGGGCTCGGTGCGTACAGCGCGAGCAAGCTCATGCTCGTCCACCTCACCCGGACACTCGCGCTGGAGCTGGGGCCGGGCGTGCGCGTCAACGCCGTGGCGCCGGCATTGGTCAAGACCCGCTTCTCGACGGCGATCTACGCGGGCCGCGAGGCCGAGGCCACCGCCGACTACCCGCTCGGGCGGCTCGGCACCCCCGAGGACGTCGCGGCGGCGGTGGCGTTCGTGCTCTCCGACGACGCAGGCTGGATCACCGGCCAGACCCTGCTGCTCGACGGGGGACTCACCCTCCACTAGGGCGATCAGCCCTGCCGATCGACGGGCTGGGCCGGGACCTCACCCTGTGACGCTGGACCCGTGAGCCCGACCCAGCCCACCGCCGCCCCGCACCCCGCCACCGAGCCGCCCCCCGGCCTGTCCGTCGACCGCGACCAGCGCCGCCGGTGGGCGGTGGTCCACGGCGCCCTGCTCGGCGCGGCCCGCAGGCGGGCCCGCGAGGGTGTGCCCGCCGCCGAGCTCGTCGTGTCGCCGGAGCCCGAGGCCGGGCCCGGCCCGGCGTGGGACCGGATGCGCGAGCACCGGCCCTTCGCGCCGGGTCCGGCGCCGGGAATGCTGGTCACCGCCCACTACGACGTCGCCCGCGAGGTGCTCGTCTCGGACGAGTTCGGCATGCTCCCCCCCGCCGAGGGGCCGCTCGGGCCGCTCAGCGCGCCGTCCCTGGTCACCCTCGACGGCGAGGCGCACGCCCACCACCGCCGCCTGCTGACCCGCGCCTTCACCCCGCGCGTGGTCGCCGGATGGCGCGAGCACTGCGTGGCGACCGTCGACGCGCTGCTCGACGAGCTGCCCGCCACGGCGGACCCCGACGGCACGGTCGATCTCGTCGACGCCTTCGCCCGCCCGCTGCCGCTGCGGCTGATCGCCGAGGTGCTGGGGCTGCCCGTCCACGGTGGCGAGATCCCCGCCGAGCTGCCGCACTGGGGCGACGCCGCCACCGCGGGGCTCGACGGCGGGCTCACCTGGGAGCGGTTCGTCGAGATGGAGGAGGGTGTCGCGGCGCTGCGCGGGTGGCTCGACGAGCAGGTCACCGCGATCCGTGCGCACGGCGGGGAGGGCCTGCTCGCCCGGCTCGCCGAGGGTGGGACCACGCACGACGCTCTCGTCGTCACCGCGTTGTTCCTGGTCGGCGCCGGGTACGAGACGACGATGCACCTGCTCGCAGGGAGTGCCCTGCAACTGGCGCGTCTGCCCGCGGAGGCCGCCCGGCTGCGCGCCGAGCCCGAAGGCTGGCCCGCCGCGGTCGAGGAGCTGCTCAGGATGTGCGGGCCTGTCACCCGGGCGGTCCGCCGAGCGAAGGCGGACGTCGAGTTCCAGGGCGCGCACGTGCCCGCGGGCACCGTCGTCGAGGTGCTGGTGACCGCGGCCAACCACGATCCCGCCGCCTTCCCCGACCCGTGGACCTTCCGGCCCGGGCGGGAGCGGTCGCACCTCGCGCTCGGCCGCGGCGCGCACCACTGCCTCGGCGCCGCGCTGGCCCGGATGGAGGCGACGGTGGCGCTGCCCGCGCTCGTCGAGCGGTTCCCCGGGCTGACCCCGGTCGACGAGCCGGTCGACTGGAGCCCGAACACCCTGGTGCGGGGGCGGATGCGCGTACCCGTCCGGCTCTGAGCGGGCTGGGCGACCGCGCGGCCGACGAGGTCCGCGCGGTCGCCTGCGCTCACCGGGGTGGGGCCGGGAACCCTCCGCCGAGGTGGATCTCCCGCGCCGCCCGCCGCTGGATCTTCCCGCTGCTCGTGCGGGGGAGCACCCCGCGACGGGTGAGCACCACCCCGGCCAGCGCGACGTCGTGCTCCCGCAGCACGGCGGCCCGCACCGCGGTGGTGATCACGGTGTGGTCGGGGCCTTCGCGGTCGGGTCGCAGCTCCGCGACCACGACCACCCGCTCCGCGCCGCCCTCCTCGTCGGCCAGCCCGAACGCCGCGACCGTCGCCGGCCCCGCCTGCCCGAGCGCGGGGTGCGCCGCGGCGACCGTGGCCTCGATGTCCGACGGATGGTGGTTGCGCCCGCGCGCGACGATCAGATCGCTGCGCCGGCCGACCACGTAGAGCTCGCCCTCGACCAGCGCGCCCAGGTCCCCGGTGCGCAGCTCCCGGCCAGTCCCGTAGGCGTCGGCGGTGGCATCGGGTCGGCGCCAGTACCCGGCGGTGACGTGCGGCCCGTGCACCCGGATCTCCCCGACCATGCCTTCCGGGCACTCCCGGCCGGACTCCGGGTCGACGATCCGCAGCCCGGCACCGGGCGGCACCTCCCCGGACCCGACGAGCGTGCGGACGGTCCCGGTCCCGTTCCGGCCGAGCCCGTCCGCCCCGCGATCCTCGAGCCCCGGCCAGGTCGAGCGGTCCGTGTCCGAGTCCAGCCCCCGTGCCGGCGCGGTCGGGACGACCCTTCCGGCGGCCAGCCCGGCCGGGTCGACGTCGAGCAGCCGCGGCGCCCTACCCGGTCTGCTCCCGGTGACCAGTAGGGTCGCCTCGGCGAGCCCGTAGCAGGGGTGCAGGGCCTCCGCGGCGAACCCCGCCGGGGCGAACGCGGCGGCGAAGCGCCGCAGCGTCGAGGCCCGGACCGGCTCGGCGCCGTCGAACGCGACCCGCCAGCACCGCAGGTCCAGGCCCTCGGGGAGGCCGTGGCGCTCGGCGGCGGCCGCGGCCGTCGCGAAGGCGAAGTCCGGTCCACCGCTGCTGCGCGCCCGGTACCGGGAGACGGCCTCCGGCCAGGCCAGCGGCCTGCGAACGAACGTCGCCGGGGACATCAGCACGGCGGTGCTGCCCACCCCGAGGGGCTGCAGGACGTTGCCGATCAGCCCCTGGTCGTGGAACAACGGGGCCCACCCGACGATCGGCGAGTGCTCGTCCTGGCCGAACCCGTGGGTGATCATCTGCTGGTTCGCGGCGAGGTTCCGGTGGGTCACCATCACGCCCTTGGGCAGAGACGTCGACCCGGAGGTGTACTGCAGGAACGCCACCGCGGCGGGGTCGGCGGGCCCGTCGTCCAGTGAGTCGGCAGAGCCGATGAAGGCCTCCTCGAGGCCCACGGTGAGCACCGTGGGACCGAGGTCGACCAGCCCGCGGGCCGTCGCGGTGTCGGCGAGGACCACCGCGGGCTCGGCGTCGGCGAGGACGTGCCGCGTTCCGCGTTGGAGGTCTCCGCCCCGCCGCGGCGGAGGCACCGGCACGGCGATCACGCCGGCCTCCAGGCAGCCGTAGAAGGCGACCAGGAACTCCAGACCGGGCGCGAACACCAGCAGCGCGCGGTCGCCCGGCCGCACGTGCTCGCCCAGCCGTGCGGCAAGGATCCGGGCGCGGCCGAGCAGCCCGCCGTAGGTCAGCTCGGCGGTCTCGGCGCCACGGTCGTCCAGGAACACCGCGGCACGCCGGTCCGGTGTGGCGCGGGCCCGGGCGCGGAGCTGCTCCCGGGGCCCCGGCGGCTCACGCACCGGACTGCAGCGCGGCGGCGATCACCGCACGCGAGTCGTGGTGGAAGAAGTGCCCACCCGGGCGGATCCGCACGTCGGCACCGTCCGCGGCCACGTCCGCCCAGGCCGCGATCTCGTCCGGCGCGACGACGGGATCGTCGACGCCGCCGAACGCCGTGAGCGGCACGTGGAGCACCGGGTCCGCCGCGTGCGCGTACTCCTCGCCGAGCTCCAGGTCCGCCCGCAGCACGCGCAACAGGTAGGGGGTCCCGGCCGCGGTCCGGCGGACCGGGGCGGCGGACATGGCGTCGACGCCCGCGAGGAACTCGTCGTCGGGCAGGAGGTGGATGGGGGGTCGGCGCGGCGGGAGGTGCGGCGCCCGCCGCCCGGACACGGCCAGTCGCACCGGCGGGGTGCCTGCGGCGGCCATCGCCCGCGCGAGCTCGTAGGCCACCAGCGCGCCCATGCTGTGCCCGTAGAGCGCGACGGGACTGTCGCCGACCAGCGCGGACACCGCTGGGAGCAGTCCGTCGACGGCCTGGTGAACGCGCCGCAGCGGGGCCTCGTGGGGTGCGTCCTCGCGGCCGGGCAGCCGGACGCGGGCCAGCCGGACGTCGGGGTCGAACGCGGCCTGCCACCGGGCGAAGGAAGTCGCGCCCGCCCCGGCGTGGGGCAGGCACACCACCGTCAGCCGCGGGTCCGCGGGGCCATTGACCCGCAACCAGGACCGGGTTCCCGTCGTCCCCGCCGCCGCCGTCATCGCAGGACCACGGGGAGCCGGGCCACGCCGCGCACGATCTGGCTGTGCTCCTGCCACGCCACCGGCCCGTCGAGCTCCAGTTCGGCCGTGCCGCGGAACAGCGCCGCGAGGGTCTCCTCCGCGACCAGGGACGCCAGCGCGGCCCCGACGCACCCGTGCATGCCGCGCCCGTAGGCGAGGTGGCTCGTCGCGGTGCGGGTGACGTCGAGCGTGTCGGGGTCGGCGAACACCGCGGGATCGCGGTTGGCCGCTCCGAGGCAGAGCAGGACCTGGGCACCCTGCGGGATCGTGTGCCCGCCGACCTCGGTGTCGCGGGTGGTCAGCCGCTTGGTCAGCTGCAGCGGGCTGTCGTAGCGCAACAGCTCGGTCACCGCGGCCGGGACCCGGGCGGGTTCCGCGCGCAGCACGGTGGCCTGGTCGGGACGGGTGAGCAGCGCGTGCAGCCCGTTCCCGATGAGCGCGGTCGTGGTTTCCAGCCCGGCGATGAAGGTCATCATCGCGACGAAGACCAGCTCCTCGTCGTCCAGCCCCTCACCACTGGATCGCGCGGTGGTGAGCACGCTGACCAGGTCCTCGCCGGGAGTCCGCCGCCGCTGCGCGACGATGTCCCGCAGCACCCCGGTGAACTCCTCGACCGCCGCTGCGACCTGCGCGAAGGACTCGGCGCCGAGCATCCCCGGCTCCAGCAGGAACCGGAGCCGATGCGTCCAGTCGGCGATCTGCGGACGCAGCTCGGCGGGCAGCCCGAGCGCCGCGGTCAGCACCGTAAGCGGGAGCGGGGCGGCCAGCTCGGTGACCGCGTCGCCACCGCCCGCCCGGACCAGCTCGTCGACGAGCCGGTCCGCCTCGGCGCGGACCGTCGGGCGCAGCGCGGCGAGCGTGCGCGGACCGAACACCGGTCCGGCCAGCGCACGCAGCCGGGCGTGTGCGGGGTCGTCGGTGAACACCAGCGACGTGCGCGCGAGCCGGGCGATGCGCGCGAGCGTCGGCGGGGTGGCGAGCGTCGGGTCCGCCTTGACCAGCCGCTGCGCCTGGCGCTCCCCGAGCTCGGGGAGCAGCGCCACGGACGTCGTGCGGTCCCGCAGCAGCGCGGTGACGTCCGCGTGCCGGGTCAGCACCCACATCCCGAGCGTGCGGTGCACCGGGTTCTGCTCGCGCAGCGCCCGGTAGTGCGGGTAGGGATCGGTCCGGAACCCGGCGTCGAACGGGTTGAACCGGACGGTCGCGACGTCGCGGCCCGTCGCGGCGGTGGCCGCCCCGCTCATCGCCTACCGGCCCAGGGCGAGCCGACGGGGGCCAGCACCATCCGGAGCAGCCCGACCTTGCCCATCCGGAAGCCGACGGACGCGAACCGCAGGTAGCGCTCGTAGCGGGCGGTGACCTCCGGGCCGACCAGCGCGACGGCCTCGTCGCGGTGCGCCCGCAGGTTCGTGGCCCACCGCTCGCAGGTCCACGCGTAGTCCAGCCGGTCGTTGCGCCACGACCGGATCTCCATCAGCCCCTCGGCGGCGGTGACGACGTCCAGCGGTGACGGCAGGTCCGCCGCCGGGAAGATCTCCTCCTGGATGAAGGCGCTGGCGTCCCGGCGGTCGAGCGTGCCGTAGGCGATCGTCTGCAGAGAGAGCACCCCGCCCGGGGTCAGCCAGTCCGCGCAGCGGCCGAAGAAGTCCCGGTAGCGGCCGATCCGGCGGGCGTCGTCGTCCTCCGGCCGAGCGAAGTGCTCGAACGCGCCGACGGACACGATGCCGTCGTAGCGCGCGGTCGGGACGTGGTCGGTCCAGCTCTCCAGCCGGACCTCCCGCCGCGCGTCACCCTGCTGCTCGATGTGGGCGGCCTGCTCCCGGGACAACGTGAGTCCCACGGCGTGGCCGGTCCCCCTGGCCAGGGCCCGGTCGAGCACCGAGCCCCAGCCGCAGCCGACGTCGAGCAGCCGTCCGCAGCGCTCCGCGCCGACCGCGTCGAGATGGTGGTCGAGCTTGCGCTGCTGGGCGGCGACAAGGTCGTCGTCCCGCTGCTCGGGCATGGCGCACGAGTAGGTCAGGTCGGGGTCCAGCCAGAGCCGGTAGAAGTCGTTGCCGACGTCGTAGTGGTGCTGGATCGCCGCAGCCGCGGACCACGCGGTGCTCGGCGCCGTCCCGGTCACGACGTCGACGGGGAGGGAGCCGCGGTGGCGAGGCGGGCGTGCACGGCATCGGCGACGGCACGGAGCGTGGGGTTCTCGAACAGCGACTCGGGCGGGAGGTCCACCCCGAAGCGGTCCTCGATCTCGGTGAGCATCGACACCGCGAGCGCGGAGTCGATGCCGAGCTGGTCGAAGTCCGTGTCGGGGTCCAGCGAGCCCGTGTCCGAGCCGAGCAGGTCGGCGAGGTACTCCTGGGCCCAGGTGAGGATCTCGGCGGTCGCGGGCGTGGTGGTCATGCGGCGGCCTTCCGCTCGTCGGTACGGATCCGCTTCGCGGCGATCTGCTCCGCGGCGGGGTTCTTCAGGTCACTCGCGAGCCCGACCGCGCTGAGCCCACGGATCAGCCAGTAGCCCGGGTCCGGGCGGTACCACTGGAGGCCGAAGTTGGGCGAGCTCGGGAAGGCGTGGTGGTTGTTGTGCCACGACTCACCGAAGGTCAGCAGCGAGAAGACCGCGCCGTTGCGGCTGTTCTCCCGCGAGTCGTAGGGCTTGCTGCCCCAACGGTGCAGGAAGGAGTTGATGGCCCAGATGATGTGCTCGAGCAGGAAGACCCGTACGAAGCCGCCCCAGAGCAGCCCCGCCAGCGCGCCCTGCCAGCTCAGGTGCACGAGGCCCCCGATCACCGTGGGTACCGCCACGCCCAGCGCGAACCACCAGTAGTAGTGCCTGCTCACGTTCACCAGGCGGCGGTTGCGCAGCAGGTCGGGCGCGTAGTGGGCGATGTTCGGGTACTCGTGGCGGCGCATCCAGAGGAAGTGCGAGTGCACCAGCCCGCGCAGGACACCGCGCAGACCGTCGCCGGAGAGGTTGGGGGAGTGCGGGTCCCCGTCACGGTCGCTGAACTCGTGGTGGCGCCGGTGGATGGCCACCCAGGAGACCACACCGCCCTGACCCGCCATCGACCCGGTGATCGCGAGCATCGCCTCGACGAACGGGGGGGCCTTGAAGGTGCGGTGGGTGAACAACCGGTGGTACCCGACCGTGATGCCCAGGCCCGACACCAGCCACATGCCGGCGAGCAGGGCGATCTCGGTGGCGCCGAACGGCAGGAACGGCAACAGAGCCAGCGCGACGACCGTGCCGATGATGGGCGCGATGTCGAAGAGCAGGAAGTGCCTGCGTTGCAGGCGGTGGATGTAGGGATTGCTGATGATCTTGTTGCGGGAGGGGGCGGCGGCGTCGGTCATGCTCGACCTCCGGGGCGGAAGTGTGGTGCGATCGCCAGTGATCGTCACCCACCCCGTTCGGGCCGACGGCGCGCCAGAGCCATGGGCTCTCGGCCGATAGTTTCGACAGTGGAATCGGTGAGCTCAGGCTCCGACAGCGCGTACGGCGGCGGCGGGCCTGCGCCCCGGCTGGCCGAACGGAGCGCTCGCCTTCAGGCAGCGGACGAACTCCTCGACCAGCGGGTTGTCCACGTCGTACCGCCACACGGCGTACAGCTCAAGCGCCGGTACCGGATCGACGAGCGCCACGGTGACGGGCCGGATGCCGACGGCCGAGGCGCAGACGGCCGCCGCCCGGGACGCAGAGCAGAACCCGACCACGTTCCGCATCGACACCACGATCGACGTCGCGACCGGGTCCTCGACCTGGTCGACGACGTCGAGCGTGAAGCCCGCGGCGCCGGCGGTGTGGGTGATCAGGTCGTACATCGCGGGGCTGCGTTCGCGGCGGAAGAGCAGACACTGTTGGCCCTGCAGCTCGGCGAAGCTCACCTGGCCGAGCGACGCCCACGGGTGGCGGTCACCGACGAGGGCGACCAGCGGGGTGCGCAGCAGGCGCTGGTGTCCCCAGTCCCCGTCGGGCGGGGGTCCG
Source organism: Pseudonocardia sp. McavD-2-B (assembly GCF_024124365.1). Classification (NCBI taxonomy): domain Bacteria; kingdom Bacillati; phylum Actinomycetota; class Actinomycetes; order Pseudonocardiales; family Pseudonocardiaceae; genus Pseudonocardia; species Pseudonocardia sp. McavD-2-B. The sequence continues at coordinate 2,706 of NZ_JAMXSG010000011.1, read as the reverse complement.
TACACCATCGCGACGTCGATGTCCCCCGCCTGCAGGGCGCGCAGCTGAGGCCCGGTCCACATCTCCCGGGGGGCCACCACCACATCCGGCAGCTCGCTACGCAACCGGGCGAGCACGCGTGGCAGGACACCTTGCGCCGCAGGGAGATTGCATCCGACTCGCACCGTGCCCGCGCGGCCCTCCGCCGCATGGCGGGTGGTCTCCTTGGCCCGGTCCACTCGGCTGAGCACGGCCTGGGCCTCGACCACGAAGGCTTCGCCCGCGGGAGTCAGGTGCACCTCGTGCGACGATCGGGCGACGAGCTGGGTGCCGAGGCTCTGTTCGAGCCTCTGAATCTGCTGACTCAGTGACGGTTGGGCCATGTGCAGACGTTGGGCGGCACGGCCGAAATGAAGCTCCTCGGCCAATGTGAGGAAGGAGTGCAAATGTCGCAGTTCCATGGAAGGGGTCTCCTCGCCTAGAGGATCCGACCGTAAGCGAGGAGGTGCAACGGTGTGTGAACGTTGACGGAACTCGACCCGGGGTGGCGGCCGATCGACCCTGTGACCTCTCTCGCACCTCCCTCAGTGAACTCAACCCTGAGGCACCGGAAACACCAGGAACGAGGCTCCTCCGTGAGCCACCAGCCTGCCGTCCGCGGTCATGACCCGGGCGTCGGCGGTCGCCGTTCTGCTGCCGCAGTGCACCACGTGGGCCTCGCAGCACACCTCGGGATCGTCGACCCGGAGCTTGCCGACCAGGGCGATCGAGAGTCCGGCCGCCGTGTACGTCGTTCGGGGCGGGAGCGCCGCATGGACCGCGCTGGCCATCGCCGCCTCCATCAGGGTCGCCAGGACGCCGCCCGCGACGGAGTAGTGGGCATCGGCGGCGCGGGTCGACGGCTGCATCGTCCAGACCGCGCGGCCTGCCCCGATCGCCTCGAGGGTGATCCCGAGCGAATGGCCCACCCCGATTCCGGCCGTCAAGCCGTACTCGACGAGGGCGCGATACTGCTCGGCGCGTTCTGCCTCGTGGGCCCGTTCGTCGACATTGGTCATGGGCACTCCCCTTCCGAGTCCGGACGCTGCGAGACGGTACGCATCGCAGCAAAGCGACGACGGGCGCGAAAGGCAGGGCTGATCGCCCGATCGCGGACGAAGGTCGCGACCCAGGTGCCGGGCGTCGTGCGCGGCCAAGTTGCCGGCGAACGCCATGAGCGGCCCTCGACCGGGAGGCCGCCGAGTACGTGCCGTTGTGGGTGGACAAGGGATGATGGCGGACCTGAGTCCCCGATACCTCGACCGGCACCGGTCAGGGTGGCGGCACCGCGGCCCGGTAGAGCCAGGCGCCGTCGGGGTCCGGGTAGTCCTCGACCCGGTGGTAGACGGCCTGTCGGCTAGTTCGGCCGTCCGACCAGTACAGGCTCGGCAGGGGAATCGACATGTACCCGTAGTGAGCGGTCACACCCTCGGCGGGTCCGTCGAGGAGGCGGACGTCGACTGCCATGATCGTTAGCGTCCTCCGGGTATGCCGCGGCGGCAATGGGCCGTCCGGACCAGCGGGCCGCTCCGGGGTTGTCTCCAGCGTCAGGTGGCGGGTCGTCGCGTCGGTGACCGGCTGCCCCGATGCGATCGGGTCGTCGGGCTCAATGTGGCGGCAGACCCACGTGTCGAGTTCGAAGAGTCTCTCGGTGATGTTCGCCGTGGAAAGATCGGAGACGGGGCCTGCGGCACTGTTGAGATCAGCGGCGAGCACCGGGCTGTCGGCCCTCGGGCTGAGGCGTTCTGGAGCGCTGGCACGGGCTGGTACTCCGCGGTCCTGGGCCGATTTGGGTCCGCGACCTCGGGTTCGCCGCAACCCTCTGGTCGGCTTGGCAGCGTCGCCGGACGACAGTACGAGGCAGGGCGACGAGCGGACTTCAGGCTCGGCGGAGTCGCCACCCTCCGACATGGAGAGCGATGCCGATGATGAGTCCGAGGATGAGACCCGAGGCCGGCAGGATCGCGAGGCTAGGGGACCAGTCGTAGGTGATGCTAAGGGTGGACTCGTAGGCGCTCGTCCGGTGCGACGTCGGTGCCGAGGTGAACGATTCGAGGGGCAGGAGCGGGGTGAGTGCGGCGCACAGCACGCCAGTGCCCAGGCCGACGGACCCGAGGATCACCAGGAGTGCACGCACGGCGGCATCGTCTCGGCGATCATCGTGTGGCGCAAGCGCGCGGCCACAGAGGTCGTGGTCCTGGACGAGTACCGGAGCACGAGATCGGAGAGCCGACGGGTCATGGTGAGCTGGCGGCAGGCGGTGACCTCCGCGTCGGCCCGCTGCGAGACGGGCACGGCTCTCTGGCTGAGTCTCAGGGTGCTGCGACCTGGTGGGCGGCTGTCAGCAGCAGACCCCTCCGGTCGTAGCCGACGCCGGTGGCGGCGTGGACGAGGGTGGCGATGGCGGCGCGGAGCGGGTCGGGTTCGGCGGCGTGCAGCATCGCCGGGAGTGTCATGTGCTGCTGGCTCCAGTCCGTCTGGCCGTCGGGGGAGCGGATCGTGGTGCTGGGGACGTTGGGGTCTTCGGCGAGGGCTCGCCACATGGCGGCGGGGTCGTCGAAGTGAACCGCCCCGGCGTGTCCGGAGAGCTATCGGGTTGAGTGCTCTGACTCGGGCTGGCCGATGTGTTGACGGTAGTGCGCGGCCTCCAGCTCGGCCGGGGGCAGGTCCGCGGCAGCGGAGTGCAGC
>NZ_JAMXSG010000119.1:0-16656 GCF_024124365.1 Pseudonocardia sp. McavD-2-B | reverse complement strand
GCCGGCCGCGCCGGTGACCTCGTGGGGCGCACCGTGCTCGTCAACGGGGCCGGGCCGATCGGCTGTCTCGCCGTCGCCGCCGTCCGGCACCGCGGCGCCGCCACGGTGCTCGCGGCCGACCTCGACCCCGGCTCGCTCGCCGTCGCCCGCGCGATGGGCGCCGACGAGGTCGTCGACGCCTCCGCGGCCCCGTTGCCCGACGAGGTCGACGTCGTGGTCGAGGCCTCCGGTGCCCCGTCCGCGCTGGGGCCCGTGCTGCGTGCCTGTGTCCGCGGCGGGACGGTCGTGCAGGTCGGGAACCTGCCGGGCGCCCCGGTGCCCGCGGTCCTCGGCGACCTGGTGACCCGCGAGATCACCTGGGTGGGGTCGTTCCGGTTCGTCGAGATCGCCGACGCCCTCGACGCGCTCGCCGGCGGGGTCGACGTCGGCCCGGTCGTCAGTCACCGGTTCGACCTCGCCGACGCCGGTGAGGCCATGGCCGTCGCCGCCGCACCCGGCAGCAGCAAGGTCATGCTGAGGCTCGACCGGTGAGCGCCGTCGTCACCCTCGGCGAGACCATGGCGCTGCTGACCCCGCCGGACCGGATCACGGCCGGGTCGGCGCTCCGGGTCGGCATCGGCGGCGCCGAGTCCAACGCGGCCATCGGGCTCGCCCGGCTCGGCTGCGACGCCACCTGGATCGGCCGCGTCGGCGACGACGACCTCGGCACCGCCGTCGTCCGGGAGATCCGGGCCGAGGGCGTCACCGTGCTCGCCGGCCGGGACCCGGACGCCCCCACCGGGATGATGCTCAAGGAGGTGCGCGGAGGCCGCCCGCGCCGGGTCCGCTACTACCGCTCGACCAGCGCCGCCGCGCGCTGGTGCCCGGAGGACCTGGATCCGGTCGTCGACGTGGTCGCCGGGGCGCGGGTGCTGCACCTGACCGGCATCACCCCGGCGCTCGGGTCCGGGCCGCTCGCCGTCGTGCGGCGGGCGATCGCGATCTCCCGGGACGCGGGCGTCACCGTCGTGCTCGACGTCAACCACCGGCGCGCGCTGTGGACCGACGAGCGCGCCCGGTCGGTGCTGACCGGCCTGCTCGGCGGCGTCGACGTGCTGCTCGCCGGTCCCGACGAGGCGGCGATGCTGCTCGGCGAGCCCGAGGAGGACCCGAGCCCTCAGGCCGGGACGGATGTCGCGACCCGGCTCACCGCGCTCGGGCCGGGCACGGCCGTGGTCAAGCTCGGGGAGCTCGGCGCCGCCGGGGCGGACGCGCACGGGGCGGTGGTCGTCCCGACCACGCCGGTCGAGGTCGTCGACCCGGTCGGCGCCGGCGACGCGTTCGCCGCGGGATTCCTGGAGCGGACCCTGGCCGGGGCGCCGCTGGCCGACCGGATCGCCCGCGGCAACGCCTGCGGGGGCGCGGTGTGCCGGGTCCGGGGCGACTGGGAGGGCCTGCCGTTCCGCGACGAGCTCGACGACCCCGCGCCGGCGTCCGCCGCCGTCGTCCGCTGAGCCTCAGCCGCGCGGGGTGAGCCGGGCGTTCGGCAGCTCCGGCGCCGGCAACGTCGACTCCCAGGCGTCCGGGAACACCCCGAAGCGCCCACCGTCCCGCCCTCCGGCGGCACGCTCGTCCTGCCACTGCTCCCGGAAGGCCGCGATCTCGTCGTGGGTGGAACCGACGAAGTTCCACCACATCACGATCTGCTCGCCCAACGGCTCCCCGCCGAGCAGCACCAGGCGGGCGCCGTCGTCGCCGGCGTGCAGGTCCAGGGTCGTACGGCCCGGCGGGAGGTACACGAGCTCGGCGGACGCGGCCGCCGTCCCGCACACCCGCGCCGCGCCGGTGTCGACCAGCACGCCGTGCTCGAACCCGGCGTCGACGTCGAGCGTCACCGCCGCCCCGGCGGGCAGCACGACCTCGGCGCCCAGCAGCGGGGTGAACGTCTCCACCGGCGACGACGACCCGGCCAGCGACCCGAGGAACACCCGCAGCGCGACGTCCCCGGCCCGCACCCGGGGCGGCGCGTAGTGCTCGAAGCGGGGCGCGGTGTCCCGGTGCGCGGCGGGCAGCGCCAGCCACAGCTGCACCCCGTGCAGCACCTCGGTACCGGGCGTGGAGAACTCCGAGTGTGCGATGCCGGACCCCGCGGTCATCAGGTTCAGCTCGCCCGGGCGCACGACCGCGTGCGCGCCGGTGGTGTCGCGGTGCTCGACCTCCCCGGTGAACAGCCACGACACCGTCGCCAGCCCGGTGTGCGGATGCCCCGGCACGGCCATCCCGCCGGTGTCGGCGACCCGGTCCGGGCCGTAGTGGTCGAGGAAGCACCAGGCCCCGATCAGCGACCGGGTGCGGCGCGGCAGCGTGCGGCGCACCGTCATCGCGCGCGGACCACCCAACGGCACGTCGCGCGGGGTCACCAGCTCCGCGGCGGCGGTGTCGCCCCCGCAGACGACCTCCTCCGGCACGGTCTCGACGTTGCTCACCGCGCCCTCCGCCGGACGGTGGCGACGGCGTCGGGCGTCACCGGGTCGAGGATGTCGGCGTAGCCCTGGTGGGTCGACACCCAGCGCCGTACGTACGGGCAGACCGGCACGATCCGCTTCCCGGCGGCGCGGGTGTCGTCCAGCGCGAAGCGGACCAGGGTGCTCGCGAGCCCGCGCCCGGACAGCTCCGGGTCGACCTCGGTGTGGTGGAAGATCCGCTGCTCGTGGTCGTCGACGTACTCGGCCCGGCCGACCACGGTGCCGTCGATCAGGATCTCGTAGCGGTGGTGGCCGGTGTCGTGGGTGACCACGGTGTCGTCGGTGTCGCCGGGCATGTGGTCAGCCTCTCAGGACGCCCGGCGGCGCACCACGCGGCCGTCGGCGTCGCGCTCGGGGACGGGGTGCGCCGACAGGATCGAGACCCGGTTGAACGCGTTGATGGTGATCGCCGCCCAGACCAGCACCGACACCTCGTCGTCGGTGAGGTCACCGCGGACGGCGGCGTAGGCGTCGTCGTCGAGGTGGGTCCCGGCGGTCCGGGTGACGGCCTCGGCGAGACCGAGTGCGGCGCGCTCGCGGTCGTCGTAGAGGGCGCTGTCGCGCCAGGCCGGGAGCAGCGCCATCCGCTGCGGGGTCAGTCCGGCCGCCAATCCCGACCGCCAGTGCGTGTCCAGGCAGGTCTCGCAGCCGTTGATCTGTGAGACCCGCAGGTTCACCAGCTCCAGCAGGTCCCGGTCCACCCCGGCCGCGGCGGCGCGCTCGCGCACGACCGCGACGACGTCGGTCATCGCCCGGAACACCTCGGGGGTCTGCTTGTCGATCCACACCCGGCCCATGTCACCTCCGAACCCGTCACGCGGCGACGGTGTTCCGGGCGGGTGCTGTTTCGACGGTCACGACCACCGCCACCATCACCAGCGCGGCGACGACGGGGGTGAACGGCGCGAACGCCGACAGCCCCAGCAGCCCCGCCAGCACGACGACGGCGGCGCTGCGCCCGGCGGTGAGCGTGGGGCGCAGCGCGAGCGCCCACACCCCGAGGACGAACAGCGCGACCGGCACGGTCAGCGTCGCCCCCGCCGCGGCGGCGGACAGCCCGGTCGCGGTGGTGTCGACGTCGACGGCCACCTCGATGCCCGCCGAGAACGCCCCGGCCGCGGCGAAGACGAGGTAGTGGCCGTAGCCGTGCACCAGCGCCCGTGGCATGGCCCGCAGGTGCTCGTGCTGGTCGCGGGCGAAGTAGACCCACCACATGCCCGCCGCCAGCACGAGCCCGCACGCCGAGAGCAGCAGCAGCGGGCCCAGGTGCTCGGCGGAGGACAGCGCGTCGACCACCGCCGTCGTCGACGCCAGGACCGACTCGCCCAGCAGGATCAGGGTGAACAGGCTGTAGCGCTCGGCGATGTGGTGCGGGTGCCACGGTGTCGTCCGCGCCCGCTCGGCGACCACCGGGACCGCCAGCTCGGCCAGCGCCAGCACGACGAACCCCACCGGGTGCGGGTCCACGAGCACCCAGGCGATCCACAGCAGCTGGACGACGACGATGCCGCCCGCGTAGCGCAGCGCCGTGACCCGCAGCTCCGGGTGCGAGCGGGCCGCCCGCAGCCACTGCGTGACCATCGCCAGGCGCATCACCACGTAGCCCGCGACGAGCACGCCGTAGCCCTCGCCGGCCATCGCCGACGGGGTCCCCGCGGCCAGCACCAGCGCCCCCGCCATCTGCACCAGGGTGGTGACGCGGTAGAGCCAGTCGTCGACGTCGAAGGCCGAGGCGAACCAGGTGAAGTTCATCCAGGCCCACCAGATGCCGAAGAACACCAGCAGGTACGACCCGACCCCGGCACCGATGTGCCCGCCGGACTCGGAGTGGTGCAGCGCGGCCGACGACAGCGACACCGCCACCACGAACACCAGGTCGAAGAACAGCTCCAGCGGACTGGCCGCCCGGTGGGGCTCGTCCGGGTCGCGGGGGCGCATCGCGCGCAGACCGAGGTTCACACCGGCCATCGTTGCGCGCCGCACTACCCTTCGGCTGCGCCGACACGGGGAAGGACCCACCGATGACCACACCGGACACCACACCGGACACCCGGCCACGGGTGCTGCGCCGGGCGGGCGACTCCGAGGTCGCCCCGATCGAGCTGTTCTTCGACCTCGTCTACGTGTTCGCGATCGTCCAGGTCTCCCACACGCTGCTGTACCACCTGACCCCGCTCGGGGCGCTGGAGACGGCGGTGCTGTTCGCCGCGGTCTGGTGGCTGTGGAACTACTCGGCCTGGGCGATGAACTACCTGGACCCGGCGCGCCCGTCGGTCCGGGTGCTCAACGCCGGCCTGATGCTGACGGCGCTCGGGATGGCGCTGGCCCTGCCGGGCGCGTTCGGTGACTCCGGGCTGCTGTTCGCGCTGTGCTTCGCCGCCGCCCAGATCGGCCGCCCGCTGTTCCTCGTCGTGAGCGCGCGCGGGCACGTCATGGCCCGCAACTACCGCAACCTGCTGGTGTGGAGCACGGCCGCGTCGGTGCTGATGGTCGTCGGCGCGTTCCTCCCGCCGGTGGCGCGGCTCGTGGTCTGGGCGCTGGCCGTCGCCGTCGACATGGCGGGCCCGCGGTTCGAGTTCCGGGTGCCGGGGCTCGGCCGCACCCCGATGGAGGAGTGGCCGACCGACGTGGAGCACCTCGCCGAGCGCAACCGGCTGGTGTTCATCATCGCGCTCGGCGAGTCGATCCTGATCATGGGTTTCACGCTGTCGGAGATGGAGGTCGTGACCCCCTACGCGGTGGTGATCACCCTGCTCGGGTTCGCCGGCCTGGTCGCGCTGTGGTGGTCCTACTTCGCGCTCGCCGGACACGGCACCCGGGCGGCCTCCGGCGACGGGTCGACCCGCGCGGCGCGGGCCGCGTTCGCCTACGCACACGGCCTGATGGTGGCCGGCGCGGTGCTGTTCGCGGTCGCGATCGACCTGCACCTCACGCACCCGGAGAACACCCCGGCCCTGGTGCTGACCTCGGTCGGCGGTCCGCTGCTCTACCTCGTGGGCAACAAGCTCTACCTGCAGGGCCGAACCGGGACGGTCGGGCGGTCGCGCTACGTCGCCGCGGCCGTGCTGGCCGCGGCCGCGGCGGTCGCGCTCGTCGCCGGGCACGCGCTGCCCGCGATCGTGATCGGCCTGGTCGTGCTCGCCGTGGTGGTCGGGCTGGCCGTGGTCACCGAGCTGGCCGAGCGGCGCGCCTAGTCCTCCTCGACGGCGCCGCGCAGCGCGTTCTCCAGCACCTCGGTCAGGGCGGGGTGGATCCAGTACTGGACGTCGGCGAGCCGCTGCGCGGTCACGCCCAGCGCCATCGCCTGCACCAGCTGCTGGACCATCGTCGACGCCTGCGGGCCGAGCAGGTGCGCCCCCAGCAGCGTGCCGTCGGGGGCGACGAGGACCTTGCAGAACCCGCGCTGCTCCTCCAGCGCCCAGCCGAAGGCGACATCGGCGTACTCGTGGAGCCCGACCCGGAACTCCAGGTCCTCCTCGCGGCACTGCTGCCCGGTGCGCCCCACGGAGCCGATCTGCGGGGTGGTGAACACCGCGGCCGGCACGAACCGGTGGTCGACCTCGCGCAGGTCGTCGGGGTGGGCGAGGTTGTGCCCGACGACCTCGGCCTCGTGGTTCGCGACGTGCTTGAGCGGGTGCGGGGTCGAGATGTCGCCCAGCGCCCACACCCCGTCGGCGGTGGTGCGGCCGTGGGCGTCGACGACGACGCGGCCGGCGTCGTCGGTGTCGACCCCGGCGTGGTCCAGGCCGAGCCGGTCGGAGTTCGGACGGCGCCCGGCCGCGACGAGCAGCCGGTCGGCCCGGACCTCCGTGCCGTCGTCGAGGTGCAGCCGCACGTCGCCCTCGCCGCCGGTGACCTTCTCCACCGTCCGGCCGGTGTGGACGGTGAAGCGCTCGCGGGCGGCGTCGGTGAACCGCTCCACGACGGTCTCGTCCATCCCGCCGAGCAGTGTGTCGGCGCTCTCGATGATCGTGACCGCGCAGCCCAGCCCGCCGAACACGTGCGCGAACTCGGCCGCGATGTAGCCGCCTCCGATGATCGCCAGGTGCTCGGGCAGCTCGTCGATCCGCATGATCGTGTCGGAGGTGTGGAACGGGACGCCCGAGTCCGCGACCGGTGGCGGGACCACCGGCCGTCCCCCGACGGCGAGCACGATCCGGTCCGCGGTGAACTCCGCGGTGCCGCCGTCGCCCAGGTCCACGGTCATCGCGCGCGGCCCGGTGAAGCGGGCCACGCCGTCGTAGACGGTGCCGTCGTGTCGGCGGTGGTCGCGGCCCTCGTCGCCGATCGGGTCCAGCCGGGCGAAGACCCGGTCGCGGATGTCGCTCCAGCGGATCCGGTCGATCCGGGCGTCCACGCCGTAGGACGACGCCGCCCGCACGGTCTCGGCGACCTCGGCGGTGTAGGCGAGCATCTTGGTCGGGATGCAGCCGACGTTGAGGCAGGTCCCGCCGAACCGGGTCGCCTCGACGTGGGCGACATCGAGGCCGTCGAAGCGGTCGTCGACGATCATGTTCCCGGATCCGGTGCCGACGATTGCGAGATCGTGATGGGCCACCCGCCGAGCGTAGGAAGACCGGTGGCCTCCCGCGCGTCGACGGGGCGACGCCGCCGTCGTCGGGCGATCGGCGTGCGGTACTGGCACGCTGGCCCCGGCGGTGGCGCGGCGCCCCGCGGGAGGCGGCCGATGATGACCGATCCGACGGACGGCCCGGGAGGAGTGCCCGGCCTGTCCGCCGCGACAGCGGAGGGCGGCGGCCTGGCCCTGGAGGCGGTGCCGCACCCGTCGGGGCCGGTGGCGCTGCACGCCGTCGGCGACGTCGATCTCGCGACCGCGCCGTTCCTGGCCGAGCAGGTGGGCGCCTGGTTCGCCGCGGCCCCGCGGATCGTGCTGGACCTGTCCGCGGTCGGCTTCCTCGGCTCGGCCGGGATCGCGGCGCTGCTGGACTGCCACCGCGACGCCGCAGCGGCCGGGGTGGTGCTGGAGCTGTACTGCGGCGCGGCGCGCCAGGTCCGCCGGGTCCTGCAGGTGACCGGGACGTGCGAGCACCTGCGGGTGCTCGACCCGCACCCGCCGCCGGAGGGCCCCGGGGGCCACGCCCCGCTGTTCCCGGTGCCCGACTGACCCCGGCCCTCAGCCGAGCAGCTCCCGGCCGGTCCGGTGCCGGTGCAGCACCTGGACGTCGGTCGTCCCCTCCCGCAGCGACGCCGAGGTGTCGGACATGTGCTCCAGCAGCGTGTCCGCGAAGGCGATGACGGCCGGGGTGGGGGCGATGTCGGCCCGCCGCGCCAGCGCCACCGTGCGGTGGATCGCCGGGTTGAGCACCGTGCGCCGCAGCCGCGGCCGCCCGATGAACGTCAGGTCCGGCACCACCGCCACCCCGGTGCCGGCCTCGACCATGCGCAGCACCGCGTCCATCTGACCGCCCTCCACGGCGATCCGCGGCGTGACCCCGGCGACGGCGTAGGCCCGCAGGGTCACCTCCCGCAGGTCGTAGCCCTGGCGCACCATCACCAGGTCGTGCCGGGCGAGCTCGGAGACCGTCATCGACCCGCGGGGGGTCAGCGGCCTGCGCGCCCGCGGCGAGGCGACCGAGAGCCGTTCGCGCAGCAGGGGAGCGGTGTGCAGGGTCGGGTCCACCCCGTCGGGGGGCACGATCACCAGCGCGACGTCCAGCTCCCCCTGCACCAGCGCCGCCTCCAGCGGCTGCGAGCCGTCCTCGGCGAGCTCGACGGCGATCTCGGGGTGCCGGGCGTGGAAGACCCGCAGCACGTCGGACAGCACGCCGATGCACAGCGACGGCGTCGCCCCGACCCGGACCCGGCCCCTGCGCAGGCCGACCATCTCGGCCACCGTCGTGCGGACCATGTCGGAATCGGCGATCATCCTGCGTGCCAGTGGCAGCACCGCCTCACCGGCCGGGGTCAGCGTGACGGCCGACCCGCGGTTGATCAGCGGGGAGCCCAGCTCGTCCTCCAGCGCCCGCAGCGCGCGGCTCAGTGTCGGCTGGGCGACCCCCACCTGGTCGGCCGCCCGAGTGAAGCTGCGCACGTTCGCCACGGCGACGAAGTACATGAGCTGCTGAAGTGTCACGTGCATAGCTTACGGCTATGAGCGGAGACCGTTTCATGCATTGGACTGCCTTACCCGTTGGTATGTCCACTGGAGGACGTGGTCACGATGTCCGAGAAGTCCCGGGCCGGCGGCGGAGCCAAGCCCGCCGCACCCCGGCGCCCGCGCACGCCCAGTGCGCTGCTGAAGTTCGTGATGGCGGTGAGCGGCGTCGTGCTGCTCGGCTACGTCACACTGCACATGATCGGGAACCTGAAGATCTTCTTCGGCCCCGAGGCGATCGATCACTACGCGGCCTGGCTGCGCACCATCCTGGAACCGGCGCTGCCCTACTCGGGCATGCTCTGGATCGTCCGCGTGGTGCTGGTCGTCGCGGTGGTCGCCCACATCTGGTCGGCGACGATGCTCGCCCTGCGTGCGCGCAGGGCCCGCCCGATCAAGTACGCGGGTGGCTCCTACCAGGTCAAGGGCAGCTACGCGGCCCGCACCATGCGCTGGGGCGGCGTGATCATCGCGCTGTTCGTGATCTACCACCTGCTCGACCTGACCGCGGGCACGCTGAACCCGAACGGCGTGCACCTCGCGGTGGCCGACAACCTCGCGGCCGACTTCACCCTCGCCCGCTGGTACGTCACCCTGTTCTACGTCCTCGCGGTGGTCGCGCTGGGCTTCCACGTCCAGCACGGCATCTTCTCGGGCATCCAGACGCTCGGGTGGTCGTCGAACAGCCGTGAGCGCACCATCAAGGTGGTGTCGACGGTCTTCGCCGCCGTGCTGACCCTCGGCTTCATCTCGGTGCCCCTCGCCGTCACGTTCGGAGTGGTCTGATCCCATGACTGACAGCACTGACGCCTCGTCCCACCACGTGTCCTACGCCGACTACGCGACCGGTGAGCCGGTCGTCGACAAGGCGGTCCCGTCGGGTCCGATCGAGACCCGCTGGGAGCGCCGCCGGTTCGGCGTCAAGCTGGTCAACCCGGCCAACAAGCGCTCGAAGAAGATCATCGTCGTGGGCTCCGGCCTGGCCGGCGGCTCCGCGAGCGCGACGCTCGGCGAGGCCGGCTACCACGTCAAGACGTTCTGCTACCAGGACAGCCCGCGGCGCGCGCACTCGATCGCCGCGCAGGGCGGCATCAACGCGGCGAAGAACTACCGGAACGACGGCGACAGCGTCTACCGGCTGTTCTACGACACCGTGAAGGGCGGCGACTTCCGTGCGCGGGAGTCCAACGTCCACCGGCTCGCCGAGATCTCGCGGCAGATCATCGACCAGTGCGTCGCGCAGGGCGTCCCGTTCGCCCGTGACTACGCCGGTCTGCTCGACAACCGCTCGTTCGGCGGTGTGCAGGTCTCCCGCACGTTCTACGCCCGTGGCCAGACCGGCCAGCAGCTGCTGATCGGTGCCTACCAGGCGCTGGAGCGCCAGGTGAAGGCCGGCACCGTCGAGATGTACGCCCGGCACGAGATGCTGGAGCTGATCGTCGTCGAGGGGCGCGCCCGCGGCATCGTCGCGCGCGACATGGTCTCCGGCGAGATCGAGGTGCACACCGCCGACGCGGTCGTGCTCGCCTCCGGCGGCTACGGCAACGTCTTCTACCTGTCGACGAACGCCAAGGGCTGCAACGTGACCGCCTCCTGGCGGGCGCACCGCAAGGGCGCGCTGTTCGCGAACCCCTGCTTCACCCAGATTCACCCGACCTGCATCCCGGTCTCCGGCGACCACCAGTCGAAGCTGACCCTGATGTCGGAGTCGCTGCGCAACGACGGCCGCGTCTGGGTCCCGAAGAAGCTCGGCGACGACCGCGGGCCGAACGAGATCCCGCACGACGAGCGCGACTACTTCCTCGAGCGCAAGTACCCGGCGTTCGGCAACCTGGTGCCCCGCGACATCGCGTCCCGGGCCGCCAAGGAGGTCTGCGACGAGAAGCGCGGCGTCGGACCGTCGGGCCTGGGCGTGTACCTGGACTTCGACGACGCCATCCAGCGGCTCGGCCGCAAGGCCGTCGAGAACAAGTACGGCAACCTGTTCGAGATGTACGAGCGGATCACGGGGGAGAACCCGTACGAGGTCCCGATGCGGATCTTCCCCGCCGTGCACTACACGATGGGTGGCCTCTGGGTCGACTACGACCTGCAGTCGACCGTCCCGGGTCTCTACGTGGCGGGCGAGGCCAACTTCTCCGACCACGGCGCGAACCGGCTCGGCGCCTCCGCGCTGATGCAGGGCCTGGCCGACGGCTACTTCGTCCTCCCGGTCACGATCGGCGACTACCTGGCCAAGAACGAGCTCGACGCCGTCCCGGACGACGCGCCCGAGGTCGTCGAGGCCGTGCAGTCGGTCACCGACCGGATCGACCAGTTCCTGTCGATCAACGGCACCCGCACGGTGGACTCGTTCCACCGCGAGCTGGGCCAGATCATGTGGGACTACTGCGGGATGGAGCGCACCGAGGAGGGTCTGCGCAAGGCGCTGGACCGCATCCCCGAGCTCCGTCGCGAGTTCTGGAACAACGTCAAGGTGCCGGGTACCGGCGCGGAGCTCAACCAGAGCCTGGAGAAGGCCGGCCGGGTGGCCGACTTCCTCGAGCTCGGCGAGCTCATGTGTCTCGACGCGCTCGTGCGTCGCGAGTCCTGCGGCGGTCACTTCCGCGGGGAGAGCCAGACCGAGGACGGCGAGGCGCAGCGCGACGACGAGAACTTCTCCTTCACCTCGGCCTGGGAGTACACCGGCCGCGGGCAGGCTCCGGTCCTGCACAAGGAGGAGCTCACGTTCGAGTACGTGCACCCGACCCAGCGCAGCTACAAGTAAGGCGAGGACCCCGTGAAGCTCAATCTGAAGGTCTGGCGCCAGCGCGACGCGGTCGACAAGGGTCGCCTGGTGAACTACACCGTCGACGCCGACGAGGACATGTCGTTCCTCGAGATGCTCGACGTGCTCAACGAGAAGCTGATCCTCTCCGGCGACGAGCCGGTCGCGTTCGACCACGACTGCCGCGAGGGCATCTGCGGCTCGTGCAGCATGGTCATCGACGGCCGACCGCACGGCCCGCAGCGGGCGACCACCACCTGTCAGCTGCACATGCGGCACTACTCCGACGGCGACACGATCGTCATCGAGCCGTTCCGCTCGGGCTCGTTCCCGGTCATCAAGGACCTCGTCGTCGACCGCGCCGCGTTCGACAAGATGATCCAGGCCGGCGGCTACGTCTCGGTGAACACCGGGTCGGCGCCGGAGGCCAACTCCAACGCCGTGCCGAAGGTCGCCGCGGACCGCTCCTTCGCCGCAGCGAACTGCATCGGCTGCGGTGCCTGCGTCGCGGCCTGCCCGAACGGGTCGGCGTCGCTGTTCCTGGGCGCGAAGCTGACCCACCTGGGTGAGCTGCCGCAGGGCCAGCCGGAGCGCTACGAGCGCGTCGTCAGCATGGTGGAGGAGCACGAGGCCGCCGGGTTCGGCGGCTGCACCAACACCGGCGCCTGCGCCACCGCCTGCCCGAAGGAGATCCCGCTCGACGTGATCTCCCAGCTGAACCGCGACTACCTCGCGGCCACGGTGGGCGGCCGGAAGAAGTAGGACACACCGTCGCGACGGCCCGGGCCACCCCCTCCGCGGGGTGCCCGGGCCGTCGTGCGTCGCGGGGGAGGGGTCGTGGACGGACTGTTCGGGCGGGAGCGGCGTGCGCTCGGGCCCGGCGCGGTGCACATCCCGGACTGGCTCGACCTCCCCGGGCAACGCAGGCTGGCCGACGCCTGCCGGGCGTGGGTCCGCGACGGCCCCGGTCTGCGCACGGTGACGCTCCCCGGCGGTGGCGTGATGTCGGTCCGCAGCGTCTGCCTGGGGTGGCACTGGCTGCCCTACCGCTACTCGCGCACCCGCGACGACCAGGACGGGGGTCCCGTCCCGCCGGTCCCGTCGTGGCTGGCCGACCTCGGCCGGGCCGCGCTGGCCGCGACCGGCCACCCGGACGCGCAGGCCTACCGGCCGGACGTCGCGGTGGTCAACTTCTACGACGGCGACGCCCGCATGGGCCTGCACCAGGACCGCGAGGAACGCTCGCCCGCCCCGGTGGTGTCGCTGTCGGTCGGGCGGGCGTGCCTGTTCCGGCTCGGCTCCGCCGGGCACCGCGGGCGGCCGTGGACCGACGTCGAGCTGTACTCCGGTGACCTCGTCGTGTTCGGCGGGGCGAGCCGGCTGGCGTTCCACGGGGTGCCCCGGCTGCTCGACGACCCCGGACCGCCCGGCACCGGCCTGCGGTCCGGGCGGCTGAACGTCACGCTGCGCGAATCGGGTCTCGACGGCCCGTGACGTGTGAGCCACGTCTCGATGGAACGGCCAATCACCGTCCCGACGTAGATCACATGTGATCTGGGTCGTACTCTCTGGCGACCACCGCACCGTGTGTGCGGCGGGTGTTCACGAGGACACGACGTCGTGTCAGGTCTCTTCGGCGTCGTCGAGACGACAGGAGCTCCCGTACGTGTCATCCACCACTGACGCGTCCACCGGCCGGGCCACCATCGCCGCGCGCACGCTGCGCACGGACCGATGGTGGCTCCCGCCGCTGGCCACCTTCGTGGCGTTCGTCGCCTGGGTCGCGTACGCGACGGTGCGGGCGTTCATGCAGGACTACTACTTCGTCCCCGAGTACGGCTATCTGACGCCGTTCTACTCGCCGTGCGTCTCGACGGGCTGCGTCGAGGAGGCGTCGCACTTCGGCCGGTTCCTGCCCGACGTCTGGTGGCTGCCCTACGCGGCGGTCTCCCTGCCGTTCCTGCTGCTGTTCCGGCTGACCTGCTACTACTACCGCAAGGCCTACTACCGGGCGTTCTGGCTCTCCCCGCCGGCCTGCGCGGTCGCCGAGCCGCACCAGCGCTACAGCGGTGAGACGCGCTTCCCGCTGATCCTGCAGAACGCGCACCGCTACTTCTTCTACATCGCCGGGATCATCACGCTGATCAACGCCTACGACGCGGTGCTGGCCTTCGCCAAGCCCGGCGGCGGGTTCGGCCTGGGGCTGGGCAACATCATCCTGGTCGTGAACGTGGTGCTGCTGTTCGGCTACACGCTCTCGTGCCACTCGTGCCGCAGCGCCGTCGGCGGGCGGCTCAACCACTTCTCGAAGCACCCGGTCCGCTACAAGCTCTGGACCCAGGTCTCGAAGCTGAACACGCGGCACAACCAGTTCGCGTGGGCGACGCTGGTGAGCCTCGCCGTCACCGACTTCTACGTCATGGCCGTCTCCGCCGGCTGGATCAGCGACCTGCGGATCGTGGGGTGAGCACCGAGATGGACGAACAGATCGAGCGGCACGACTACGACGTCGTCGTCATCGGGGCCGGCGGTGCCGGCCTGCGGGCGGCGATTGAGGCGCGGCTGCAGGGCAAGCGGACGGCGATCATCTCCAAGTCGCTGTTCGGCAAGGCGCACACCGTGATGGCCGAGGGCGGCTGCGCGGCGTCGATGGGCAACGCCAACCCGAACGACAACTGGCAGGTCCACTACCGCGACACCATGCGCGGCGGGAAGTTCCTCAACAACTGGCGGATGGCCGAGCTGCACGCCAAGGAGGCCCCGGACCGGGTCTGGGAGCTGGAGACCTACGGTGCGCTGTTCGACCGCACCAAGGACGGCACGATCAGCCAGCGGAACTTCGGCGGGCACACCTACCCGCGGCTGGCGCACGTCGGCGACCGGACCGGCCTGGAGCTGATCCGCACCCTGCAGCAGAAGGTCGTCTCGCTGCAGCAGGAGGATCTCGCCGAGACCGGTGACGCCGAGTCCCGCATCCGGGTCTTCCACGAGTGCACGATCACCGAGCTGTTCACCACCGACGGCGCGATCTCGGGCTGCTTCGGCTACTTCCGCGGCGACGGCCGGTTCGTGCGCTTCGACGCCCCGGCGATCGTGCTCGCCACCGGCGGGGTCGGGAAGAGCTACTCGGTCACGTCGAACTCCTGGGAGTACACCGGCGACGGCCACGCACTGGCCCTGCGCGCCGGCGCGACGCTGATCAACATGGAGTTCCTGCAGTTCCACCCGACGGGCATGGTGTGGCCGCCCTCGGTGCGGGGCCTGCTGGTCACCGAGTCGGTCCGCGGCGACGGCGGCGTGCTGCGCAACACCGACGGCAAGCGGTTCATGTTCGAGTACGTGCCGGACGTGTTCAAGGAGCAGTACGCCACCTCCGAGGAGGAGGGCGACCGCTGGTACACCGACCCGGACAACAACCGGCGCCCGCCGGAGCTGCTGCCCCGCGACGAGGTGGCCCGGGCGATCAACTCCGAGGTCAAGGCCGGGCGCGGGACCGAGCACGGCGGGGTGTTCCTCGACGTGTCGACGCGGCTGAAGCCCGAGGAGATCCTCAAGCGGCTGCCGTCGATGCACCACCAGTTCAAGGAGCTGGCCGACGTCGACATCACCAAGGAGCCGATGGAGGTCGGCCCGACCTGCCACTACGTGATGGGCGGGGTAGAGGTCGAGCCGGACACCGCGATGTCGAAGGTCCCCGGTCTGTTCGCCGCGGGCGAGGTCGCGGGCGGCATGCACGGCTCCAACCGGCTCGGCGGCAACTCGCTGTCGGACCTGCTGGTGTTCGGTCGTCGCGCCGGGCTGCACGCCGCGCAGCACGCCGACGCCGGCCGGCCCGCCGTGGCCGAGTCCGACGTCGCCGCCGCGCTGGAGCGGGCGATGCTGCCGTTCTCCAGCGCCACCGAGGGCGGGGAGAACCCGTTCGTGGTGCAGCAGGAACTGCAGAAGACGATGCACGAGCTCGTCGGGATCATCCGCAAGGGCGACGAGATGGAGCTCGCCCTCAAGAAGCTCGAGGACATCGCGACCCGTACCCGCACCGTCTCGGTCGAGGGGCACCGCCGGTTCAACCCCGGCTGGCACCTGGCTCTGGACCTGCGGAACATGCTGCTGGTCGCGCTGTGCACCGGCAAGGCCGCGCTGGAGCGCCAGGAGTCCCGGGGCGGGCACACCCGCGACGACTTCCCGGTCATGGACTCGGACTGGCGGCACCTGCTGCTGGTGTGCCGGGCGATCGGCGAGGACGACGTCGAGCTGACCCGTCAGGAGCAGCTCCCGATGCGGTCGGACCTGTTCGACCTGTTCGAGATGGACGAGCTGAAGAAGTACTACACCGGAGACGAGCTGGGCGGTCACCGCGCCGACTCCGCGGAGGGGAACCAGTGAGCAGTCACCTGCACCACTTCCGCGTCTGGCGCGGCGACGACACCAAGGGCGAGCTGGTCGACTACCCGGTGGAGGTGAACGAGGGCGAGGTCGTCCTCGACGTCATCCACCGGCTGCAGGCCACCGAGGCCGGCGACCTGGCCGTGCGGTGGAACTGCAAGGCGGGCAAGTGCGGCTCGTGCTCGGCGGAGATCAACGGCCGGCCGCGGCTGATGTGCATGACGCGGATGAACACCTTCGACGACGCGGAGGTCGTCACCGTCACGCCGCTGCGCAGCTTCCCGGTGATCCGCGACCTCGTGACCGACGTGTCGTTCAACTACACCAAGGCCCGCGAGATCCCCAGCTTCACCCCGCCCGAGGGCGTGGCTCCGGGCGAGTACCGGATGGCGCAGGTCGACGTCGAGCGGAGCCAGGAGTTCCGCAAGTGCATCGAGTGCTACCTGTGCCAGAACACCTGCCACGTGGTCCGCGACCACGAGGAGAACAAGGAGGCGTTCGCCGGGCCGCGCTACCTGATGCGGATGGCGGAGCTGGACATGCACCCGCTCGACGCGCACGGCAACCGCGCCGTCGAGGCCCAGGAGGAGCACGGGCTGGGGTTCTGCAACATCACCAAGTGCTGCACCGAGGTGTGCCCCGAGCACATCAAGATCACCGACAACGCGCTCATCCCGCTCAAGGAGCGCGCGGTGGACCGCAAGTACGACCCGCTGGTGTGGCTGGGGGACAAGATCTTCCGCCGCAAGGCGGACTGAGCGGGGGTCCCGTGCCCCGGCGGCGGGCGTCGCACCCGCCGTCCGGGGTGCGGCGGCCGCGCGCGGGGTGCGGCGGGTCAGCCCCCCAACGAGCGGCGGATCTCGGCGAGCCGCTCGGCCGCCCGGCGC
>NZ_JAMXSG010000118.1:0-16722 GCF_024124365.1 Pseudonocardia sp. McavD-2-B | reverse complement strand
CAGCTGCGCGAGCGGCTGTCGGCGGCGGTCGACGCCGCGACCCACGGCGTCGACGGCGAACGCGCGGCCGGTCAGGGTCCGACCCGCAGCACGTAGCCCGCGCCGTTGACCGCGACGAGCACGGAGCCGTCGTCGGCCGCGGCGACCCCGGCGAACGGGGCGGGCCGGGTTGCCGCACCGCTGCGGCAGTCCGCGGGCACGTGCGGTGGGCGCACGTCGAAGGGCAGCCCCGACGCCGCGACGGTGACCGTCCGGCCTGCCGGGTCGATGCGCAGCAGCCGTCCCGCGGCGGCCTCGGCGCACCACAGCGCGTCCCCGGCCACGGCGATCCCCTCCGGCCGGTGCAGGCCCGCGGCGAGGACGGATGAGGCGCCGACGCCGTCGGGGCCGCGCGTGAGCCGCACGACCTGCCCGCCGCCGGTCAGCGTGGCGTAGGCGGCCCCGGTGCCGTCGACGGCCACGTCCACCGGCCCGTCGAGACCCGTGGCGAGCACGGTGGCGGTGCCGTCGTCGGCGAGGTGCAGGACCCGCCCGGCGCCGGTCTCGGCGACCAGCAGCCCGTCCCGGCAGGAGGCGACGCCGGTCGCCCCGGCCAGCCCGTCGGCCAGCGGGGTCCAGGAGCCGGGATGCCCGCGCCACACCCCGGTCCCGGTGGTCACGACCGTGTCACCGCGGTGCCGGGCGAGTCCGCGGACCCCGCCGCGGACCTCGGTGACGACGTCGCCGAGCACGGTGACGGCTCCGTCGGCCACCCGGGCCAGGGAGAAGTGGTCGGCGACGAGTGCGCCCGCACCGTCGGCGGCCACGCCCCAGGGGCCGCACAGGCCCGCCGGCAGCGCCGTGGTCACCGTGCCGTCGACGCCGGCCCGGACCAGCCCGCCGTGGAAGGCGCCGGTCACCCAGGCCGCGCCGTCGGCGGTGAACACGACGTTGTCCGCGCCGCCGACGCCGGTGTCGAGGGTGGCGGTGACCCGCCCGCCGTCGGTGGTCCACAGGGCCCCGCGGTCGCCGTTGGACAGGATGCGCAGCCGTCCCACGGGGTCGAAGCGCACGGCCACCGGCCGGTCCAGCCCGGTGAGCAGCCGTTCGGGGGTGCCGCCGTCGGGGTCGACCCGCCACACCTCGCCGGAGAGCAGGTGCGGGTAGTACAGGAGCCCGTCCGGGCCGACCTCCATCGCGTTGCCGAGCGCGAGCCCGGTCGCGAGCACCCGCGGCGGCCCGCCGGTCGGGTCGATCTCCAGCAGCCGGCCGTCCGGGCACAGCTCGTTGACGAACAGCCGCCCGCGGTGCCAGGCGATCCCGTCCGGGGCGGTGATCCCGTCGGCGACGACGGCCGTCGCCCCGTCGGACGCCCGGCGCCACACCAGCCCGGCGGGCAGGTCGACCACGAACAGCTCGCCGTCGGCGCCGAACACGAGGTCGTCAGGTGCGGTGAGCGGCCCGTCCGGCCCGAGCACCGTCTCGAGCCCGCCGGTCGCCGGGTCGAACGCGGACAGGGTGCCGCCGAGGAACTGCGCGATCCACAGCCGGCCGTCCGGACCGGCCACGATCCCGTTGGACGCCCACAGCGGGTTCGGCGGGCAGAGCGGCTCGGCGCGCAGCCCGGGTGCGGTCCGCACGGGGCCCCGGTCCGGCCCCGCGACCGGGCGCACGCTCACGCGTCCCCGCCGGAGAGCACGTCGTCCATCCCACCGGCGCGCCAGTCGCGCAGGATCTCGTGGAACTCGACGGGGCCGCCGCCGAACTGCTCGCTGCGCGTCCGCGGGCGGCCCTCGAAGTTGTAGTAGCCGGGCGTGCACCCGGCGAGGAAGGCGTGCTGGTCACGGGCCCGCTCGCGGATCGTCGCGACCCAGGCCGCCTCCGCCGCAGCCGTCGGCTCCACGACCCGCACCCCGCGCCGCGCGGCCTCGGCGCAGACTGCCGCGATGTGCCCGGCCTGCTCGTCGAGCACGTGCGCGAAGTTCACCGACGCCGAGTTCTGCCCGGCGCCCACGTGGAACAGGTTGGGGAAGCCGCGGCTGACCCAGCCGTGCAGGGTGGACAGCCCGTCCGCCCAGTGCTCGGCGAGGGTGACGCCGTCGCGGCCGCGGATGTCGGCCCCGGCCCGGGTGGCGGGGTCCGCGCCGAGCTCGAACCCGGTGGCGAACACGATCGCGTCCACCGGGTACTCGACGCCGTCGACCACCAGGCCGTCGCGGGTGATCCGCTCGACGCCCTGCCCGGCCGTGTCGAGCAGGGTCACGTTCGGCCGGTTGAAGGTCTGCAGGTAGGTGTCGCTGAAGGTGGGCCGCTTGCACATCTGGCGGTACCAGGGCTTGAGCGCCGCGGCCGTCGCCGGGTCGGCGACGATCTCGTCGACCCGGGCCCGGATCTCGTCCATCTTCTCGGCGTCGGCGATCTCCAGCGCCTCGGCCGGATCCTCGGTGCCCCGGGTCCGGGCCAGCCGCTGCGCGCCCCGGATCGGGGCGGTGTCGGTCCACCTGTCCGCGACGCCGTCGGGGCCGGACGAGCCGTGCGGTGCCGGTCGCATGTCCATCAGGTGCAGGAAGTCCTCGCGGCGGCGGCGCTGCCAGCCCGGGGTCAGTGCCCGCCACCAGGCCTCGTCGTAGGGGGCGTCGTCGCGGGTGTCGACCGACGACGGCGTCCGCTGCACGACGTAGAGGTGCCGCGCGGCCCCGGCCAGGTGCGGGACGCACTGGATCGCCGTCGCCCCGGTGCCGACCACCGCGAGGGTGCGGTCGCCGATCCGGTCGAGCGGGCCGCCCCGCTCGTCGCCGCCGGTCCAGCCGTAGTCCCACCGGCTGGTGTGGAAGGTGTGCCCGGCGAAGTCGGCGATGCCGGGGATGCCGGGCAGCTTGGGCCGGTTGAACGGCCCGGAGGAGATCACGACGAACCGGGCGGTGACCGCGTCGCCGCGGTCGGTGCCGGCCTGCCAGGCCCGTGCGTCGTCGTCCCAGACCAGGGTGGTGACCTCGGTGTGGAACAGGGCGTCGCGGTAGAGACCGAAGCGCTCGCCGATGGCGCGGGCGTGCTTTCGGATCTCCTCGCCCGGCGGGTAGCGACGGCTGGGCATCCCGCCCAGCTCCTCCAGCAGCGGCAGGTAGATCGAACTCTCGATGTCGCAGGCGATGCCGGGGTAGCGGTTCCAGTACCAGGTCCCGCCGAGGTCCCCGGCGACGTCGACGATCCGGATCCGCTCGTGGCCGGCCTGCCGCAGCCGGGCCGCGGCGACCAGCCCGCCGAAGCCGCCGCCGACGACCAGCACGTCCACCTCGTCGCGGACCGGGTCGCGATCGGCGGGCTCGGACCACGGGTCGTCGGCGTGGAAGCCGAACTCCCCGGTCGACGCCCGGTACTGGGCGGTGCCGTCGGGGCGCAGCCTGCGGTCGCGCTCGGCGCGGTAGCGCTCCCGCAGCCGGTCCAGGTCGGCCGCGGTGGGGTCGGTGGTCCCGGTCGTCGTCACGCTCGTGGCTCCCTCGACGTTGCATGATCACGTGCTCGACAAGCGTGGCACGAACTGCCAAATAGGCACTGTGAGACGAGTGTCTCGTGGTCGGTACCGGCCGATCTCATTACTGTCAGGAAGTGACATGAAGACACTCGACGACACCAGACGCGGGCGTGCGCCGATGAGCGACCGCCGGCGCGAGCTGCAGCGCCTCGAGATCTCCCGTGCGGCTGTGGCGCTGTTCCGGGAGCACGGCGTGCACGCCACCAGCGGCGAGCGGATCGCGGAGGAGGTCGGGCTGTCCGGCCGGACATTGTGGCGCTGGTTCCGAACCAAGGAGAGCTGCGTGGAGCCGCTCCTCGCACGCAGCATCGACGCCGTCGTTGCGACGTTGCGGCGCTGGCCGGCGGGGGTGGGCCTCGACGAGCACCTGCTCGCCGAGTACCGCCCGCCCCAGGACCCGGTCGACGCCGCCGACGCCGACGCCGCGATGGCCGTCATCGCGCTGTCGCGCACCGAGCCCGGTCTGCGGGCGGTGTGGCTGGCGGTGCACGAGCGGGCCGAGCCGGTGCTCGCCGAGGTGATCGCGGCCCGCGCCGGCCGCGAGCCCGGCGACCTGGACGTCCGGGTGCACGCCGCCGCCGTCGCCGCCGCCCTGCGGATCAGCGGCGAGGACCTCGCCGTCGAGCTCGCCGCGGGCGTCCGGTGCACCGACCCCGTCGACCGACTCGGCCGCGCCCTGCGCGCGGCCACCACGACCCTTCCCCGGGCAGGAGATCCCGCGTGACCACCACCCCGTCCCGTACCGAACCGGTAGCGGCCGACCGGACCGGAGCGTTGATCGCCGTCCTCGTCGGCGCCGCGTTCGTGATGATCCTCAACGAGACCGTGCTGAGCGTCGCGCTGCGTGACCTGAGCGTCGACCTCGGTGTTCCCGCCACCACCACCCAGTGGCTGACCAGCGGCTTCCTGCTGACGATGGCCGTGGTCATCCCCACCACCGGCTACCTGCTCGACCGCTTCACCCCGCGGCAGGTCTTCCTCACCTCGCTCGGGTTGTTCACCGCGGGGACCGCGATCGCCGGGTTCGCGCCCGGGTTCGCGGTGCTGCTCATCGGCCGCATCGTGCAGGCCGGCGGCACGGCGATGATGATCCCGCTGCTGATGACCACGATCCTGCGCTTGGTGCCGGCCGAGCGGCGTGGCGCGACGATGGGCACGATCACGATCGTCATCGCGGTCGCGCCCGCGGTCGGCCCGACGATCGGCGGCGCGATCCTGTCCGGTCTGGGCTGGCGCTGGATGTTCTGGCTGGTCCTGCCGCTGGCCGCGCTCGCCATGGCGGCCGGCGCCCGGTGGCTGCGCATCGACGGCGGCGGCCGCCCGGTCCCGCTCGACGTGGTGTCGGTGCTGCTGTCCGCCGTCGGGTTCGGCGGCCTGGTCTACGGGTTGTCCTCGCTGGGCGGCCACGGCGGCGGGGGGCTCCCGCCGTGGGTGTCGGTCGTCGTCGGGCTGGTCGCGCTGGCGGTGTTCGTGCTGCGCCAGCTGCGGCTGATGCGCTCCGACCGCGCGTTGCTGGACCTGCGCCCGTTCCGGCGCCGACAGTTCGTCGTGGCGCTGGTGCTCACCGCGCTGGTGCTGCTGTCGCTGATCGGCGTCGCCGCGGTGCTGCTGCCGCTCTACCTGCAGACCGTGCTCGGGACGAGCACGCTGGTCTCCGGGCTCGTGGTGCTGCCCGGTGGGCTGCTGCTCGGACTGCTCGGCCGCCCGGTCGGCGCGCTGTTCGACCGCGTCGGCGCCCGCCCGCTGGTGATCCCCGGCGCGGTGCTGATGGCGACCGGTCTGCTGCTGTTCTCCACCCTCGGCCCGGGCACCCCGCTCGGCGTGGTCGTCGGCTTCCACCTGGTCCTGATGGGCGGGCTCGCGCTGATGATGACGCCGCTGATGACCGAGGCGCTCGGCTCGTTGCCCGACGAGCTGTACTCCCACGGCAGCGCGATCCTGTCCACGCTGCAGCAGGTCGCGGGCGCGCTGGGGACGGCGCTGTTCGTCACCGTCGCCGCGCTGGGCTCGGCGAGCGCCGCCGGGGCCTCCCCGGACGCCGACGGGCTGCACGCCGCGTTCGCCGTCGCCGGCGGGGTCGGGGTGCTGGCCGTCCTGCTGTCGCTGCTCGTCCGCCGCCGCACCGTGGCGGAGGCCCCGGTCAGCTAAGGGCGGCGCGGTGCTCGCGCTCGGTGGCGGCGCTGAGCACCTGCACCTTGTCCCCGACCCGGAGCCCGGCGAAGAACTCCTCCGCCGGCTCCGGGTCGAGTTTCACACACCCTGCCGACGCCCGGTCCCGGTCGCCGCCGTGGAACGCGACCCCGCCGTCGGCGAAGAACACCGACCACGGCATCGGGGCGGGCTCCCCGTCGGGTGTCTCGAACTCGCTGCTGCGGTGGTCGGCGGCCTTGCGGTACACCCGGAACGAGTGCCCGACCGGCGTCTCCTGGCCCGCCCCGCCGGAGGCGACCGGGACCGGGCCGTAGGACACGGCGCCGTCGGTGACCAGCCAGGCACGCTGTGAATCCAGGTCGACACACGCCCGCGCCGACACCGAGCACGGCGTGCCCGGCACCTGCGCCTCGGCGTGCGCCTGCCGCGCGACCTGGCTGTTCTCACCCTCGGTGGCACCCGAGGAGGTCTCCGAGGCGGCGGTCGCGCCGGCGACCCCGGCGCCCGCGACCCCGGCCAGGACGACCAGTCCCGCCACCATGCCCGCCGCCCGCCGGCTGATCGGATCCGTCACCGGCGCTCCCCGCTCGTCGAAGTCCGTCACCTCTCCAACGCACGGACGGGGATCCCGTGACGGTCGGCAGGCATTCTGCGTCACCGATGGGTGACCGTCGGTGACCGGACGGGTCACGTCCCGGCGGGCATGTGCACCGGGTCGCCGACGGCGATCGCGCCGGAGGTCAGCACCCGGCAGACCGCGCCGCCGCGGTCGTGCAGCGCGCGGCGCGCCCCCGGCCCGACGGCGGTCTCCATGACCCGGCACGGTGCGGCCCTCCGCACCACCTCCAGCTCGACGTCGCCGAGCCGCAGCAGGGTGCCGGGCGTCGTCGGGACGGTGCCGTGGTCGACGGTGACGGTGCGCCGGGTGCCGCCCGAGGGCACCGGGGCGCCGAGCGCGTCGGCGGCGGCGTCGAGCTCGTCGCGGCTCTGCACCGAGACGTGCCGGTGCCGGGTGCCGAAGTACCGGTCGCCGACGACACCGCTGCCCGCGACCACCTCGACCCGCTCGACGTCGTGCATCGGCGCACCCCGCTCCGCGGCCACGTGCAGCCCGAGGACCCTCACTCCACCGTCACCGACTTCGCGAGGTTCCGCGGCCGGTCCACGTCGCGTCCGAGCGCGACGGCGGCGTGCCGGGCCAGCAGCTGCAGGGGGATCCCGAGCAGGATCGGCGCCAGCTCCGGCTCGGTGCGCGGCACCCGCAGCACGGCGTCGGCGAGCCCGGCGGGCAGCTCGGCGTCGGTCACCGCGATCACCGGCCCGCCCCGGGCCCGGATCTGCTCGATCGTGCCGACGTTCTTCGCGAGCAGCTCGTCGTCGGGCACCACGACGACGCTGGGCATGTCCGGGGTGACCAGTGCCAGCGGGCCGTGCTTGAGCTCGGAGGCGGGGTAGGCCTCGGCGTGGCAGTAGGAGATCTCCTTGAGCTTCTGCGCGCCCTCCCGCGCGACCGGGCTGCACCGGGTGCGCCCGACGAAGAACATCGACGACGCGTGCGCCCAGCGCTGCGCGACCGCGGCGACCGTGCCGTGGGCGGCGTCCTCGGCGAGCACGGCCTCGACGTGGCGGGGCAGCGCCGCCAGGCCGTCGAGGAGCCGCCTGCCGTCGGCCACCGAGAGGTCGCGCACCCGGCCCAGCAGCACCGCGAGCATCGCGAACGACACGCTCATCGTGGTGACGGCCTTGGTCGAGGCGACCGACACCTCCGGCCCGGAGTGCAGGAACACTCCCGCGCCGCACTCGCGGGAGATCGCCGAGCCGATCACGTTCACCGCGCCGATCACCCGGCCGCCCTTGCGGCGCAGCTCCTGCACCGCGGCGAGGGTGTCGGCGGTCTCGCCGGACTGGCTGACCGCGACGTAGAGGCAGTCCGGGTCGACGACCGGGTTGCGGTGGCGGAACTCGCCGGCCGGTTCGGCCGCCGCCGGGATCCGGGCCAGCTGCTCGACCAGCCCGGCGCCGATCTCCCCCGCGTAGTACGCCGACCCGCAGCCCAGGAACAGCACCCGGCGCACCCCGCGCAGCTCGCGCGGGTCCATCCCGAGCCCGCCCAGGCGGGCGGTGGCGAACCGGGTGTCGAGCCGCCCGGCCAGAGCGCGACGCAGCGCGTCGGGCTGCTCGGCGATCTCCTTGGCCAGGAAGTCGGGGTGCCCGCCGAGCGCGTAGTCCTCGGAGCCGGTGTCGACGGTGGTCGGGCTGATCCGGGTGGAGCCCTCGACGCCGTCGGCGCGCACGGTGACGATCTCGCCGTCGTCGAGGAAGACGACCTTCTGGGTGTGCCGCACCACCGCGGCCAGGTCCGAGGCGACGACCATCTCGCCGTCGCCGATGCCGAGCACGATCGGGCTGCCGTTGCGCGCGACGACGATCTCGTCGGGGGTGCGGGCGTCGAGCACCGCGAGGCCGTAGGTGCCCTCGACGCCGGCGAGCGCCGTGCGGACCGCGTCGGCGAGGGTCGCGGCCCCGCCGTCGAGGGCCTCGGCGACCAGGTGCGCGAGCGCCTCGGAGTCGGTGTCGCTGCGCAGCACGACCCCGCGGGCGGTGAGCGCGGCACGCAGCGCCTCGGCGTTCTCGACGATGCCGTTGTGCACGATCGCGACCCGTCCGGACGCGTCGGTGTGCGGGTGCGCGTTGGCCTCGCTCGGCTCGCCGTGGGTGGCCCACCGGGTGTGTGCGACGCCCGACCGGCCCGGTGGAGGGGCGTCACCCAGCAGCGTGCGCAGGTCCTCCACCCGCCCGGCGGTGCGCCGCACCGTCACCTTCCGGCGGTGCGCCACGGCCAGGCCCGCCGAGTCGTAGCCCCGGTACTCCAGCCGGGACAGCCCGTCGAGCAGCACGCCCGCCGCCTCCCGCGGCCCCACATAACCCACGATCCCGCACATGCACGTTCCCCCGTCGTCCGCTCAGCCGTAGACGATCCGGCGCAGCCGCCGCTGGGAGACGTCACCGGGGCCGACCACCCGCGCGGCGAGCTCGGCCGCGATCCGCGGCCAGATCTCGTCGTTGCGCCGGTCGCGGGCCTGCAGCTCGCGGTGCCGGCGGCGGACGAACTCCTCGGTGGTCTCGCCGAAGTAGGCGACGACGTCGGCGACCACGCGGGCCGCCACCGGCTCGGCGAGCCCGGTGGTGGCGGCCACGTGCCGCACGAGATCCGGATCCACGCCGCCGATCCTGATCCGCCGCGGGGCGAAAGACCAGGAATCTGCCCGGAATCGGGCAGGAATCAGCGGTCGCGGGCGATCCGGAAGGTGAACTCCAGCAGCCGCCACTCCCCGTCGGGCTCGACGCCGTCGGGCATCGGGCCGCTGCGCGGGGCGAAGTCCACGACCAGGTCCTCCTTCACACCGAACACCGTGTCCGAGTCGAGGTGCTCCCCACCGGCGACGAACAGCTGCGTGATCAGCTGCCGGTGCCCCGGCGCCTGGATGAGGAAGTGCAGGTGCGGCGCCCGGAAGGGGTGCCGTCCGGTGGCGTGCAGCATCTCCCCGACCGGTCCGTCGGCCGGGATCGGGTAGGCGGCGGGCAGGATCGAGCGGAACCGCAGCCGGCCGGCGTCGTCGGTACGGAACCGGCCGCGCAGGACGGGGCCCTCGGTCTCGGGCAGCTGCAGGTCGTAGAAGCCGTCCTCGTCGGACTGCCAGATGTCGACGACCGCCCCGGCGACCGGCTCGTCACCGGTGTCGGTGACGACCACGTCCACCCACAGCGGGGTGCCCTTCTTCCCCGCGGAGACGTCGGTCCCCTGGTCCAGCTCCGGCGGGCCGTCGGTGTAGAACGGCCCGAGCACGGCCGAGGACGTGGTGTCCGGGGTGCGGGAGTTGGTCAGCACGTCCACCACACTGGACAGCCCGAGGGTGTCCGAGAGCAGCACGAACTCCTGGCGCCGCTCGTCGGTGAGGTGCCCGGTCCGGGTGAGGAAGTCGATCGCGGCCTGCCACTCGTCCTGGGTCAGGTCGTGCTCGCGCGCGTAGCCGTGCAGGGTGGCCGCGAGCGCGGCCAGCAGGGTGCGGAGCCGCTCGTCGGACCCGCCGAACGACGCGGTGACCTGCGCGGTCAGCGTGTCCAGGGTGGCGCGCACCGGGTCGCCCGGCCGCTCCCCGGCCCAGGCCCGCCCGAGCAGGGCGCGCACACCGTCGCGGGTGACCGGCACCGGGTTCGGGTACGGCCGGGCGACGGCCTGCTCGGCGAGCCGGTCCAGGTCGGCCTCGTCGACGCCCAGCCCGGCCAGTGACGTCGGCCCGCCCGCGGCGACGAGCAGGTCGAACACCGTCCCGGCCGGGTCCGGTCCGAGCGCCTCGGCGATCCGCGGTGCGGCCGCGGCGTTGTGGGCGATCACGTGCGGCAGCAGTACCGCGTGGGTCGGGGCGTGCGGCAGGTCCAGGGAGCCGCCGACGGTGTGGGCGAGCTTGTGCTGCAGCGCCATCCCCGCCCGGTCCAGGCAGGTCCCGGCCAGCCACGCCCCGCGGAGCAGCGCGTCGGGTTCGCCGTCGCGCAGCCCCGCGGTGAGCAGCCGCACCGACTCCAGCGCGGCGGCCTCGGTCAGCGGGTCGCGGTCGGTGCTCCACAGCGCCTCGACGGCGTGTGCCAGCGCGTTCACCGCGCTCGGCACCCCCACCTGCGACGGCAGGTCGGCGACGAGCGTCGTGTCGTAGACGACGGTCTCCGGCCGGATCGCCGGGTCGGTCCGGGTGGTCTTCACCCCCGGCGTGTCCACCCCCAGCTCGCCGAGCACCGCGGTGCACTCCGAGCCCGAGTACGTCGTGGGGACGACGACCTGGTCCGCACCGGTCCGCACCGCGAGCGCCTTGGACAGCCCGATCTGCGAGCCGCCCCCGATCGCGACGACGCAGTCCGCCCCGGCCGCGGTGAACGCCGCCAGCGCCTCGTCGGTCACCGTCACCGGGGTGTGCACGGCGGCCCGGTCGAACCGCCCGGCGAGCAACGACCCGAGCGCGGCCCGCGCCCGGTCCGCCGCGCCCGCGGGGTGGCGGCCGCCGACGAGGAACACCCGCGACCGGCCGAGCCGCGTCACCTCCGCGGCGAGGTCGTCGATCGTGCCGGGGCCGAACACCACCCGCGCGGGGGAGGGGTCGTGGACGAAGCC
The DNA here is from genome assembly GCF_024124365.1 of Pseudonocardia sp. McavD-2-B. Taxonomy (NCBI): domain Bacteria; kingdom Bacillati; phylum Actinomycetota; class Actinomycetes; order Pseudonocardiales; family Pseudonocardiaceae; genus Pseudonocardia; species Pseudonocardia sp. McavD-2-B. The sequence continues at coordinate 5,896 of NZ_JAMXSG010000118.1, read as the reverse complement.
GGTCATGCGGTCACCTCCGGGGTCCGGTCCAGGATGTTCCCCAGCACCTCGCGCAGCGCGGCCGCCGGGTCGGCGACGAGCGCGTCGCTGCGCCAGGCGACGTGGGCGTCCGGGCGGACGAGGACGCAGCCGTCCTCGCCGACCTCGCGCAGCCGGGCCCAGTCGTCGTAGAGGTCGGTGTGCTCGCGGCCGGGGCCGACCACGTGCGCGGCCAGGTCGATCCCGAGCTCGGCGGCGACGGTCTCCGCGGCCGTGGCCCAGGCGCCGCCCGCGATGCCGGTGAGCAGGGCGAACCGGCCCTTGCCGGTGATGTCGTGGGTGGAGACCCGGTGCCCGTCGCGGCCCAGCCAGCAGTGCGGCAGCCGGTGCCCGGGCCGGGTGGTCGGCCGGTAGAACAGCTCCGGGTCGCGCTCGGGCGGCGGCTCGGGCGTGCCGTCGGCGACGACGCCGGGGCCGGTGTAGGCCTGGCCCATCTCGACGCCGTGCGCGTTGAACTCGTAGTCCTTGGCCTCCAGCGCCGCCCGCAGCTCGCCGCGCCGCCGGGCCCCGGTGGGGGAGTCGTCGGCGCGGGCCGCCATCGAGGCGCGCATGGCCTCGGGATCGGCGCCCGGGGTGAGCCCGAGCGCGGTGAAGATCGGGCCGAACTCCTCCACCGAGCGGTTGGCGCGACGCACGATCTGCTCGCCGACGGGGGCGCGCTCGGCGTCGTAGGAGTCCAGCAGCCCCGGCCCGGCGGTGCCGCGCAGCACCATCGCGAGCTTCCAGCACAGGTTGTAGGAGTCCTGGATCGAGGTGTTGGAGCCCAGCCCGTTCGACGGCGGGTGGCGGTGCACGGCGTCACCGGCGCAGAACACCCGGCCCGACCGGTAGCGGGTGGCCCACTGCTCGTTGACCGTCCACACCGAGGTCGAACGGATCGTCACCGGCACGGAGTCGTCACCGATCAGGTCGTGGACGATCGCCGTCGCCGCGGCGTCGTCGAGCTCCGGCGGGGGACCGGCGAGGTCGTAGCCCCAGATCGCCATCCAGCGGGTCCACGGCCGCACCATGCGCAGCACGCCCATCCCGATGCCGCCGACGTCGGCACCGGGCTGCAACACCCAGTACAGGACACTCGGCCGGTGCTCGACCAGCGCGGTGAGGTCGGCGTCGAAGACGATGTTCATGCTGCCCGCGAGCTCGCCGCGGCCGTCGAAGGGCAGGCCCGCGTCCCGGGCGACGGCGCTGCGCCCACCGTCGGCGCCGATCACGTAGCGGGCCCGGATCGTCAGCTCCGCCCCGGTGAGCCGGTCGCGCGCGGTGACGGTGACGCCGTCGTCGTCCTGGACGTGGTGGCTGTACTCGGTGTCGAAGCGGACCCGGCTGCCGCGCTCGGCGGCCCGGCCCACCAGGATCGGCTCGAGGATGTTCTGGGGCAGGTCGCAGTGCGACGACGGGCTGGCCAGGGTGTAGTCGGCGCGCCGCGCGGGGTGGGTGCCCCAGGTCCGGACCCGGCCGAGTTCGTCGCCGGCGAGCGCGGTGCAGAACACCGTCTCGCCCATGAGGTGCGACGGCGTCCCCTCGGCGACGACGTCGGCCTCCACCCCCTGGTCGCGCAGGATCTCGACGGTGCGCTGGTTGGTGATGTGCGCCCGCGGGGTGTCGGCGGTCCACCGGTACTTGGTGATCACGAGGTGGTCCACGCCGAGACCGGCGAGGAACAGGGCGGCCGAGGAGCCCGCAGGCCCGCTGCCGATCACGAGGACGTCCGTCGTCACGGTGCTCACCGGCGCATCATCGTTGAAGAGTCAACGATCGTCCAGGTCCGTCGTCCGGATCCCCATCGCGCGTCCGGCCTCGGGGGAGATGTCGTCGGAGATCCGGGTGATGAAGGCGTCCATCGCGTCCTGCATGCGCGAGCGGAACGACGACAGCAGCGCCAGCGTCGCGACCGGCTGCAGCTGCTCGACGGTCTGCTGGATCCGGGGCGCGTCGCCGGCGGGCAGCCCGGCCTCGACGTGGTCGTCCCACACCTGCCGGGCGAACAGCTCGACGAACATCTCGGCGACGGCGCCGGTGTGGTCGTCGAGGCGCCGGCGCAGCCCCACCAGCGCGGCGGGCGGGATGCCCAGCCGTACGGCCTCCGCGGCGGCCCGGGCGAGGTCGGGCCGCAGGATGCGCAGCCGTCCGTGCGCCGCGGTCTCGACGACACCCGTCGCGCACAGGTGCCGGACCAGCTCGTCGGCCGACACCGCGTCCGGGTCGAGCCCGAGGTGGGTGGGCAGCTCCGTCCCGTCGACCTCGACGGGCTCCTCCGGCTGCCACGGGGCGAGCATCCCGCGGTAGAGCCGCAGCGCCTCCTCGGCGGTCCGTTCGGGGTCCTGGGTGACGAGCACCTCGATCGCCCCGAGGGAGAAGCCGCGCCGGCGCAGCCCGTTGACCAGGTCCAGCCGGGCGAGGTGGGTGTCGGTGTAGCGGGCGGCCCGGCCGGCCCGCTCGCCCGGCGGGAGCAACCCGCGCGTGATGTAGGACCGCACCGTCCGCACGGTCATCCCCGCCCGGCGGGCCAGCTCCTCGATCGGGAAGTCCGCCACCCGGACGATCCTAGACAGTCGATCTCGACATCGTTGATGGAGAAACCGATGTAACGTTCCCGCAGGTCGGAGGCCGACGACGTCGTCACTGGTGACGGGGGTGTCGCCGTCCCAACTTGCCGTCGCCACCGAGATCGGGTCCGATGGTCCCCGACCGCGACGACGAGGTGGGTCATGACCGACGCCGTACTGCCGAGGGGGCTGCGCCGCGTACGCAAGGCGGCCGCCCGTTTCACCACGCCACTACTGCCCGACGACTACCTGCTGCTGCTCAACCCGCTGTGGTCGGTGCGGGAGCTGCGCGGGCGGGTGGTGAAGGTCGTGCCCGAGACGGCCGACGCCGCGACACTGGTCATCCGGCCCGGCCTGGGGTGGTCGTTCGACCACCGCCCCGGCCAGTACGTCGGGATCGGCGTCGAGGTGGAGGGCCGTTTCCACTGGCGCTCCTACTCGCTGACCTCCGAGCCGCGCCGCGACCGCAGGCACATCTCGATCACCGTGAAGGCGATGCCGGAGGGCTTCCTGTCCCGCCATCTCGTCGACGGCGTCGGGCCCGGAACGGTGGTGCGCCTGGCGCTGCCGCAGGGCGAGTTCGTGCTGCCCGACCCGCCACCGGAGCGGCTGCTGTTCCTCACCGCGGGCAGCGGCATCACCCCGATCATGGCGATGCTGCGGACCCTGGACCGTCGCGACACCGTCACCGACGTGGTGCTCGTGCACTCGGCCCCGCGCGACGGCGACGTCATCTTCGCCGACGAGCTCGACGCCCTGTCCGCGCGGCACCCGTCGCTGCGGGTGCAGCTGCACCTCACCGGTGAGCACGGCCGGCTCACCCCCGACGGGCTGGCGGAGTACTGCCCGGACTGGCGCGAGCGCAGCACCTGGGCGTGCGGCCCGGAGGCGATGCTCGACGAGGCCGAGGACCTGTGGGAGTCCGCGGGCCGCGGCGCGGCGCTGCACGTCGAGCGCTTCTCCGCGTCGTTGCGCGGGGGAGAGGCGGAGGGCGGCACGGTCACCTTCGTCCGCCGCGGCTCCGCCGCCACCTCCTCGGGCGACGGCGACACCACCGTCGACATCGACGGTGCCACCACCCTGCTCGACGCCGGGGAGCAGGCCGGCCTCGACCTGCCCTACGGCTGCCGGATGGGCATCTGTCACACCTGCACCGTCGGCCTGCGGTCGGGCTCGGTGCGCGACCTGCGCGACGGCACCGAACGCCGCGGCGACCCCGACACCCCCGCCGAGAGGATCCAGACCTGCATCACCGCCGCCGCCGGTGACTGCGTCCTGGAGATCTGACACCGAGACCCGACACCGCTCACACCCAGGAGGAACGTCGTGGCCATCTCCGACGTCAAGGAGTTCGCCCACCTCACCGAGGCCGACGTGGAGGCGATCGGGCACGAGCTCGACGCGATCCGCGCCGACGTCGAGGAGCGTCGCGGCCAGTACGACGCCGACTACATCCGCACGATGATCACCTGGCAGCGGCGGCTGAACGTCGCCGCGCGGGTCACGCTGTTCGGCAGCCGGATCCCGCCGCTCTGGCTCGCCGGCACCGCCATGCTCTCGGTCGCGAAGATCCTGGAGAACATGGAGATCGGGCACAACGTCATGCACGGCCAGTGGGACTGGATGAACGACCCGGAGATCCACTCGTCGACGTGGGAGTGGGACAACGTGTGCCCCGCCGAGCAGTGGCGGCACTCGCACAACTACCTGCACCACACGTACACGAACGTGATCGGCAAGGACAAGGACGTCGGCTACGAGATCCTCCGGGTCCGCGCCGACCAGCCCTGGCACCCCGCCTACCTGGGGCAGCCGTTCTGGAACGTCCTGCTGATGCTGCTGTTCGAGCACGGTGTGTCGCTGCACGACCTCGACGTCGACGGCCTGCTGAAGATGCAGCTGGAGGACCCCGAGGAGTTCCGCCGCAAGCTGCTCGACGTCGGCCGCAAGCACGCCCGGCAGATGCGCAAGGACTTCCTGCTGTTCCCGCTGCTCACCGGCCCCGCCGCGGTCTCGACGCTGACCGCGAACGCCACCGCGAACGTCGTCCGCAACATCTGGTCCTACGCGATCATCTTCTGCGGGCACTTCCCCGACGGCGCCGAGGTCTTCACCGAGGAGGAGCTGGAGGGGGAGACGCGCGGCGAGTGGTACCTGCGTCAGCTGCTCGGCTCGGCCAACTTCACCGGCAACCGCCTGATGCACGTCATGTCCGGCAGCCTCGGCTACCAGATCGAGCACCACCTGTTCCCCGACCTGCCGTCGAACCGGTACCCGGAGATCGCGGTGAAGGTCCGGGCGCTGTGCGAGAAGTACGACCTGCCCTACACCACGGGCCCGTTCCCGCGGCAGTTCTGGCAGGCCACGCGGTCGATCTGGCGGCTGTCGCTGCCCGCGCGCGGGATCCGCGAGTCCGAGCACCGCCGGGAGCGCCGCGGGCTGCGGCGCCGCCCGGCGGCGGCCCGGGCGGCCTGACTCAGCGCGCTCGCGGCCGCCGTCCGGCGGCCGCGAGCGACACCGCCAGTACCGCGACGAGCACGAGCATCCCGGCCGGTGCCAGCACGGCCCAGGGGGCGCGCTCGACGTAGGGCATGCCGTCGGCCAGCAGCCGTCCCCACTCCGGGCTCGGCGGCTGCGGGCCGAGGCCGAGGAACCCGAGCGAGGCCAGCGCGAGCGCGGTGCCCGGCAGCCGCAGCACCGCGTGCCGCACCAGCGGGCCGGCCGCGGCGGGCAGCACGTGCGCCTCGAGTGCGCGGGCGGGCCCGACCCCCAGCACGGGCAGCACCCGCACGTGCGGCTGCGCCCGGATCTCGGCCACCAGCGACGCCGTGTGCGCGGCCAGCGGCGCCCAGCTCACCAGTGCGACGCCGACCGCGGCCCCGACGGCCGACGGGCCGAGCACCGCGGCGACGACCAGTCCGGCGAGCACCGGCGGCGCCGCGTTCGCGACCTCGGCGAACCCGGTCGCGATCCGTGGTGCCAGCCCGATCAGCACGCCGACGACCAGCGCCACCAGCACGACCAGCAGCGCGGTCCCGGTGGTGAGCAGCGCCCCGTGGGCGACCCGGGCGAGCAGGTCGCGCCCGACGGCGTCGCTGCCGAGCGGCAGGGCCGCCGAGGGCGACGCCAGCCGCGGGTGGGCGGAGGTGAACGGGTCGCGCGGCAGCCCGGCGAGCACGACGAGCGCGAGCACCCCGCCCGCGACCCCGGGCACGACCCAGCGGGACCGGCGCACCGCCGTCACCGCGGTGGGGACGGGCACGTCGCCGGTGCGGGCGGCCCGGCCGAGCACCGCACGGCGAGCGGCCCCC
>NZ_JAMXSG010000117.1:0-16829 GCF_024124365.1 Pseudonocardia sp. McavD-2-B | reverse complement strand
GCGGGCGGAGGGGCCGGGGGCCCGGGCGCGGGGGAGCGGGGGCCGGCGTCGCGGTCGGCCCGGTCGCCGGTGTCCGGAGCACGCATGGTCGCGACGCTACCCGCGGGTCCGGACGCTCCGGCCGGGGTGTCCGGACCCGCGCGACGGGTGCGGCCCCCGGGGCGCCGAACGAGCGATGCGGATCACGCAGAGACGACAATCAGGTCAGGTTAGGCTCGCCTTCCCAAGTCGAAGGAGGCCTGCCGTGCCGCGTGCCGCAGCACCCCTGTCCGCCCGTTCCGTGAGCCGTCGCGGCGTCCTCGCCGGCGCCGCCGGTCTGCTGGTCCTCGCCGGGTGCGGGACCCGGCCGCAGGACGGGCAGGGCGCCGAGGGTGTGGCCGCGGAGGGCTACCCGGTGACGGTGCGGCACGCGCTGGGGGAGACGGTCGTCCCCGACCGGCCGCAGCGCGTCGTCACGCTGAGCGCGGCGAACACCGACGTCGCGCTGGCGATGGGGGTGCTGCCGGTCGCGATCCCGCGCACCGTCTACGGCGGCGACGCCGAGGGTGTGCTGCCCTGGGTGCGCGACGCGATCACCGCGCACGGTGGCGCGTTTCCGCAGGTCATCGGCTCCGACGACCTGTCGGTGACGCCGATCGAACAGGTCGCTGCGGCCCGGCCGGACCTGGTGCTGGCCACCTACTCGGGGCTGACGCGGGCCGAGTACGACCAGCTGTCCGCGATCGCCCCGACCGTCGCCTACCCCGACGCCCCCTACTCCACCGGCTGGCAGGACCAGACCCGGATCGCCGGTCAGGTGTTCGGCGACCCGGCGCGGGCCCGGCAGCTGATCGACTCCACCGGGCAGCGCCTGCGCACGGCGGCCCAGCGGTACCCGCAGCTGGCGGGCGCCACGTTCGTCTACACCGGAGGGATGGACTCCGGTGCGCTCGGTGTCTTCCGGGCGGGCGACGTCCGCGTCCAGCTGGTCACCGACCTCGGGCTCACCCTGGCGCCCTACGTCGAGCAGAACGCGCCGGGCGGTGGGGAGGTCTACTACACCGTCAGCGGTGAGCTGCTCTCGCGCGTCGAGTCCGACCTCGTCATCGGCTTCTTCGCGACGCCGGCCGAGGAGCAGGCCTTCCGGAGCGCGCCCGGCGTCGGGCTGCTGCCGGCGATGGCCCGTGGCGGGTTCGCCCCGGTCGTCGGGGCCGACCGGGTGGTGGCGAGCTCGGCGCCGTCGGTCCTGTCGATCCCGTGGGTGCTCGACGCGTACCTGCCGATCCTGGCCGCCGCCGCCGCTCGCTCGCGCGGCTGATCCGGTCACCCACCTGCCGTAGTCGACATCTGACTATCAGGTATCTCCGCAGGTGACGCGAACGGGTGAATGCGCGTTGCGGGCGCGGTCGCCCCTCGTTGAGTGGGCAAGACCGTTTGCGACGGTCTAACGACCAACCATGGAGGTTGTGAGATGCGGAAGTCCGTTCGCGGCGCGCTCGTCGGCGCAGCGCTGCTCCCCCTGGCCGTCGCGGCGCCCGCCGCGGCCTTCGCCGGCACCACCGGCTACGACGAGGGTGGCAAGGACAAGGGTCACTCGAAGCACGAGGGTGACAAGGACAAGGGCCACCACAAGAAGCACGGTCACCACAAGAAGTGGGACCACGAGAAGCACGACGACAAGAAGCACGACCTCGCGCTGCCGGCCCCGCTGGACAGCGTCGTCGACATGATCACCGGCGCCACCGGCGGCGACCTGCCGTCGGCGCCGGCGACCCCGGTCGGCTGACCGACCCCGGTCCCGCGACGGGCCGGTCCGGACCCTCGAGGGGTGTCCGGACCGGCCCGTCCGCCGTTGCGGGGCCGGTGCCGTACGGGCGGGTCAGATCACCGGCGCCGGGTCCTGCGTCGGTGGGTCCTTCAGGATCGTGTCGCCCTTGACGAACCACGCGACACCGAAGGCGAGGATCGCGACGGCCTCCAGCCAGAACAGGGTGTGGAACCGCTCGGCGACGGCGTCGGGCACCAGTGCCGCGTCCAGTGCGGCCAGCACCAGGCAGATCACGATCGTCGCGCCGCAGACCCGGTAGACGAGGTTGCGGGCGGCCTTGCTCCGCGTCCCGGATCCGCCGCGGGTGAACAGCACCAGGCAGAACCAGGCCAGGCCCGCGAAGAACACCGTCGCCGCGGCCAGGTGGAGGTACCCGACGACGGTCGCCGCCGTCGTCGCCGCGCCGTCGGGCCGGGTGGGCAGCAGTGCGACGGCGATCGCCGCCGTCCCGGTGATGTTGGCGAGCCGGTTGTCCGGCCGCTCGTAGCGGTAGCAGAAGAGGAACACGCCGACCGCGCACAGCGAGCCGACGAACACGTCGCGCATCGGCGAGTAGTAGTAGCGGCTGATGGAGTCCCGCAGCCCGTCGCCGCCGAGGGCCAGGTCGCCCGTCACCAGCACGAACGGGAGCAGGATCCCGATCACGCCGACGGCACGCCGCAGACCCAGGTAGGACAGCACGGCACCGTCGGCACGCGAGGACATGACGAAGATCGTCGCAGAGACGTCGCTCGAACTCTCGTTCGATCGGGCGTAGCGTTCGGGAGGTGGACGTCGGCGGGCAGGCTTCGCTCTTCGCGACCGGGGGTGTGGCCCCGGCGTACCGGCACGAGCTCACCGGTGGGGCGTGGGTCGACGTCGCGGTCGGCTGGGCCCCCGATGCGGACGAGCTGTTCGCGCTGCTCCGCGCGACCGTGCCGTTCCGCGGCCACCGCCGCCGCATGTACGACCGCGTGGTCGACGAGCCGCGCCTCACCCACCGCTGGGTCCTGCCCGACGACGCAGTGCCCCACCGGCTGCGCGACATGGGCCGGACGCTGGGGGAGCGCTACGGCCACGACTTCACCCAGATCGGCGTGAACCTCTACCGCGACGGCGCCGACGGCGTGGCCTGGCACGGCGATCGGGTCGCCCGCGAGCGGCCCGAGGCCGTCGTCGCGCTGGTCGCCCTCGGCGCGACGCGGCCGCTGCGGCTGCGCCCGACCGGCGGCGGGGCGTCGGTGTCGTTCCCGCTCGCCTCGGGCGACCTGCTGGTCATGGGCGGGACGTGCCAGCGGACCTGGCAGCACAGCGTGCCGAAGGTGGCGCGCAGCGGTCCGCGCATCAGCGTCCAGTTCCGCCACCTGTATCCGGGGATGCCTCCGGGTGGGCGACCGACATAGTCTGCGTCGATGCAGCGCAAGATCGGCGTGATGGGCGGGACGTTCGACCCCGTCCACCACGGCCACCTCGTCGCCGCCAGTGAGGTGGCGGACCGCTTCGCCCTCGACGAGGTGATCTTCGTGCCGACCGGGCGACCGTGGCAGAAGACCGGCCGCGACGTCTCGCCGGCCGAGGACCGCTACCTGATGACGGTCATCGCGACGGCGTCGAACCCCCGGTTCTCGGTCAGCCGCGTCGACGTCGACCGTGACGGCCCCACCTACACCGCGGACACCCTCGCCGACCTGCACGCCACCATGCCCGACGCGCAGCTGTTCTTCATCACCGGCGCCGACGCGCTCCAGCAGATCCTGTCCTGGCGCAAGGTCGACGAGCTGTTCCGCTACGCGCATTTCGTCGGCGTGACCCGGCCCGGGTACGAGCTGGCCGACGGGCACCTGCCCCAGGGGTCGGTGACGACGGTCGAGGTGCCCGCGATGGCAATCTCGTCCAGCGAGTGCCGGGCGCGCGTGGGTGCGGGGAGGCCGGTCTGGTACCTCGTGCCGGACGGGGTGGTGCAGTACATCTCCAAGCGCAGTCTGTACCTGAATCCGGACGCCTGACCTGCGGTTTCTCCGACGGGCACCCCGGCGGGTACACATCCGGTACACGATCACCTGACTCGGACGGTCAGCGCAGACCCGCACCGAGCGCGGTGTCGACGAGCGTCCGGGTGCGGTCCAGGGCGTCCGGCTACTGAGATGTCAGCGTGCATGGTGCCGTCCTGCCGGTCGGCGTCGACCGTGCACTCGAACAGGCAGCCCGCCGGTCGAGGGAGTCCAGTCGGCGCTCAACCTCGGTGGGGCGGAACCGGACGTGCTTGCCGACCTCGACCCCGCGCGGGCCGTAGTCCTTGTTCCGCCACTGGTGGACGGTCTGGACCGGTACGCCGAACCAGTCGGCGAGATCCTGGACGCTCCACAGCGTGCTCACGCCGGACCTCCACGGTCCGGGGACTGCGGCTGTCCGCGTCGTCGTTCGGCGATGCCGAGTGCGATCCCTCGTTCGGCGTCGTTGACCGCGCGATCCTCACCGACCTCGACGCTCACGGTGGCCCGCTACCTCCGTGACGACCGGTGCGGCGAGCTCGACTGCGAGCAGCAGGTCATGGAACCGGTGCGGTCGGCCCAGGGTCGCGCGGGTCGCGAGCCGTCCGATCCCCCCGAGGGCCATCAGGCCGGCGAGGAGCCGCATGCGGTCCAGGTCCGGTTCGTCGTCGGCCACGGCGTCGAGCCAGGCGACCCCGTAGCCGGCGAAGACAGGCCCCATGAAACGAACGTGTGAGTCGACCGTCGCGTCGTCGGTCATGCCCGGCTCCCCGCGTGCTCCGCCGACGAGCTGGATCCCACCGATCGCTATGCATGCCCACCCGGTCAGACGTCCCACGGTTCGCAGCGTCGACATGAGGTGATCCTGGCATGAGCGACGGACGTGGTCGGACTGAATATCGACCGACTGCAGTGGAGTGGGAGGCGGTCGCCAGCTGTCCAGGAATGTGCCCGATGCCGACGATCGCAACGGGGTCGATGGACGTGGCTCCCTCATGACTCGCGGAACGAGTCGGGCCGGGTTCCCTGCGACAAGAACGCGGTCGGACACATCGCGCGTCACAATGCTTCCTGCCCCGACCACGGCATCCGCCCCGATGGTCACGGCGGGGCATCCGGTACATGCCGGCCCGGCCGGCGAGGCCCGACGACGACCGGTCACCACCACGGGGCAGGGGACCGCCGGGTGGACGGGAGCTCGGCCGGCCTGTCGGTGCGCCGGGTGTGATCGCCACGGTGGAGGTACCGGTGCACCCCTGCACCGCGGGAGGAGTGCGGATCCTGCCCCATCCACCCCGGGCGACGACGAGGTCCCGTCGATCAGTACAGGAGTGCTGTGCGCGCCCCACGCGAGCGCGCTCAGATACTGATCGACGGGCGACCGGCCGGCCACGCGGCGGGCCTGAACCGGGGTGCGGGCTCAGGTCCGCTGCAGCTCCAGCACCGGGATGGTCCGCTCCGTCGAGCGCTGGTACTCGCCGAACTGCGGCTCCAGCGCGACCTGGCGGGCGTAGACCTCGTCCCGCTCGGGACCGGTGACCTCCCGCACCTGCACGGGCAGGGTCTCGGTGCCCAGCTCGACGCGGGTGTCGGGGTTCGCCAGGAGGTTGTGGTACCAGTCCGGGTTGGTGTCGGCGCCGCCCTTACTGGCGAAGATGAAGATCCGCTCGCCGTCGAGGAGCGGGACCAGGGGCGCGATCCGCTCGGTGCCGGACCGGGCTCCCGTGTGGTGCACCAGCACGAGCGGCTTGCCCTGGAACATGCCGCCCGCCCGTCCTCCGGTCGCCCGGAACTCCTCGATCACGGCGCGGTTCATCGCCGCCATGTCGAACGGGGCCGACGCGTCACTCATCTCGTGCTCCTCCCACGGGTGTCCGGCGCCGTCCGGCACCGCTCCGGTCAACCTCACCCCGTCGTCGGCCATTCCGGCGGGCCGCAACCCGATCGACGGACCCGGCCGCGTCGGGTACCCGGGAGCCGTGGAGCCCGTCGGGTTCGTGCGCCTGTCCGACGGGCTCGTGTGCCGGTTCCACCGCGAGGCGTCCGACGCGGACGGGCGACCGGTCCACCGGCGGCCCGACGGGTCGTGTGGCGCCGGTGGCTCGACGGTGCCGGCCGGTGCGTCGTCGACGGCGAGGTCCGGCCGGACGGGTGGCCGATCGGCGCACGGCCCCGGGAGACCCGGGCACCGCTACCCGGCCGCCTCCATGGCCACGTCGCTCCCGCGCCACTCCGCCGCCAGCTCCTCCAGCGGCACCCCGAGCGCCTCACCCAGGCACACGATCGTCCCGAACCCGGGCGACGGCAGCCGTCCGGTCTCGAGCTTGCGCAGCGTCTCGGGGGAGATGCCGGCCGCCCGCGCGACGTCGACCGGGTCGCGGTCGCCCCGGGCCCGGCGCAGCAGCGCGCCGAGACGGCGGCCGGCCTCGATCTGCTCGGGCGTGAGGGGCTGACGGACCATGCGTCGAGCGTAGGGTCGGTATTACTGTACCGGCAAGCCGTGACGGTTCGGTATAGTAATACCGTGATCGAACTGAAGACGCCGGCCGAGATCGACCGGATGCACACGACCGGCAGGTTCGTCGCCGAGGTGCTCACCGAGGTCGGCCGGATCGCCGACGTCGGCGTGAACCTCCTCGACATCGAGCAGCACGTGCGCGGCATGATCGCCGAACGCGGCGCCGAGTCCTGCTACTGGGACTACGCCCCGTCCTTCGGGCGCGGCCCGTTCCGCAACGTCATCTGTCTGTCGGTCAACGACGCCGTGCTGCACGGGCTCCCGCACGACTACGTCCTGCGCGACGGCGACGTCCTCAGCGCCGACATCGCCGTCAGCATCGACGGCTGGGTCGCCGACTCCGCCCGGACGGTCGTCGTCGGCACGACGGCCGACGAGGGCGACCTGCGCGTCATCCGGGCCACCGAGGACGCCCTGGAGGCCGCGATCGACGCGGCCCGGCCGGGCAACCGGCTCGGCGACATCTCCGCCGCCATCGGCGGGGTCGCCCGCGACTACGGCTACCCGGTCAACACCGAGTTCGGCGGGCACGACCTCGGCCGCACCATGCACGGCGACATCCACATCCCGAACGCCGGGCGGGCCGGTCGCGGCCTGACCCTGCGCCCGGGGCTGACCCTCGCACTCGAGCCCTGGTTCGCACGGACCACCGACAAGATCGTGTTCGACCCGGACGGCTGGACGATCCGCTCCGCCGACGGCTCGCGCACCGCGCATTCCGAGCACACCGTCGCGATCACCGAGGACGGCCCCACGGTGCTGACCCGCCGCGGGCAGGACTGATCGGCCCGTGCGTGTCGCCCTCGACGCACTGACCGTGACGGTCCCGCCGGTCGACGCCGAGCGGACCCGGGCCTTCTACGGTTCCCGTCCGGCGGGCCGCGGCCCCGCCGACGCCGACGAGCTCCGCGCGGTCCGCGCCGCGGCCGCCACGCCACCGCCCGCGGTGCCGCCCGCGGTGGGGGAGGTCGCCGTCGCCGTCGCCGACGGCCGTCGGGTGCCGGTGCGGATCTGCCGCCCGCCGGGCACGGCGCGCGGGGTGCTCCTGCAGATCCGCGGCGGCGGTTCCTACCTGGGCTCGGCCGCGCGGGACGACGTCGGGAACCGGGAGCTGTCCGAGGCGCTCGGCGTCGCGGTCGTCGCCGTCGACCACCGGCTCGCCCGGGAGCACCCCTGGCCGGCCGCCCCCGACGACTGCGCGACCGCGGCACTGTGGCTGCTCGACCGGGCGCCGGAGCTGTTCGGCACCGACCGGGTCGCGTTCACGGGCGTCTCCGCCGGGGCCACCCTGGCCGTGACGACGCTGCTGCGGTTGCGCGACCGCGGTCTGGCCGATCGGGTCGCCGGGGCCGAGCTGCGGTACGGCACCTACGACCTGAGTGCCCGCACCCCGGCTGGTCGCCGCATCGCCGGCGAGTACTTCCTGCGCGCCTACGCCGGCCACGTCGCCGACCGGACCGTCCCGGACCTCTCCCCGGTGTTCGCCGACCTCACCGGCCTGCCGCCGCTGCTGATGACGGTCGGTACCGACGACGTGCTGCTGGAGGACGACCTCGCGATGGCCGCCCGGCTCGCGACGGCCGGGGCCGAGGTCGACCTGCGCGTCAACCGGGGCGTCCCGCACGGCTTCGCCGGGCACGACACCCCGGTCGCCGCGACCGCGCTGCGGTACGCACGGGACTGGCTGTCCGCCCGGATCGACGGCGCGTCCCCGCCGCCCGGCGTGTGACGACCCGACCCCGCACACCGTGCCCCGACCTCGCAGCCACTGCGGGGGCTGCGAGGTCCGGGAAGCCTCTGCGAGGTGCGACGCCGCGACCCGTCCGATCACGGTGAGTCATGCAACGCGTGTTCCCGGTCTACGGAAAGTGAACCCGGTGGGCGGACGTGAACCACCGTCCGCGACATCGATCTTCCTGCGGTACACGAGAGACGGGGACGCAGTGCCTGCGACCCGTCTCCGCGCGTTACCACCATATGAACTCCGACGACCTGACCGTGCCCATCCTCGACCCCGCCCAGCTCGCCGAGCTGCGCCGCAGTACCGACCCGGCCCCCGCCGCGGCGCCACCGAACGCCGCGGCCTGGCTGCTGATGACGGTGCTGGGACTCGGCATCGTCGTGACGATGCTGGTGCTCGTCGTCGCCTGGAGCTGAGCACGGCCCGGTCGGGATCTTGTGCCACGCGTCACAAGGGAGAAGAGTCGGCCCCGGTCCGCGTCTTCGACGGAGCAGGAGCGTGACAGCAGTGACGACCGGGACGACAGCGCAGCCGACGGCGATCGAGAATCCCTATTACACCCACGAGTTCCACGGCGACTACGACCTGATCAGCCTCGGGGAGTTCGCGCTGGAGGAGGGCGGGGTGATCCCCGACCTGCAGCTCGCGGTGGCCACCTTCGGCACGCTGAACGCGGCGAAGGACAACGCGATCCTCGTGACGACCTGGTACTCGGGCACGCACCAGATCTTCCGCGACGTCTACATCGGCCCGGACCACGCGCTGAACCCGGAGCGGTACTTCATCGTCGTGGTCAACCAGATCGGCAACGGTCTGTCGACCAGCCCGCACAACGCCTCGGGTGCCAACGCGGGCATCGCGATGTCGAACTTCCCGCACGTCCGCATCGGCGACGACGTCCGTGCCCAGGAGCAGCTCCTGCGCGAGCACTACGGGATCGACCGGCTCGCGCTGGTCGTCGGGGGGTCGATGGGCGCGCAGCAGACCTACGAGTGGATGGTCCGGTTCCCGCAGAAGGTGCGCCGCGCCGCGCCGATCGCCGGGACCGCGCAGAACACCCCGCACGACTTCCTCTACACGCAGGCCCTGGTCGAGGCGATCACCTCCGACCCCGGCTTCGCCGGCGGCAACTACCGCAGCAACACCGAGGTCGAGGCCGGGCTGAAGCGGCACGCCGGCATCTGGGCGGTGATGGGGTTCTCCACCGAGTTCTGGAAGCAGGAGGTGTGGCGCGCCCTGGAGTTCGAGTCCCGCGAGGCGTTCATGGCCGGCTTCCTGGAGCCGTACTTCACCGCGATGGACCCCAACGACCTGCTGTGCATGGCGTGGAAGTGGCAACGGGGCGACGTCGCCCGTCACACCGGCGGCGACCTCGCCGACGCGCTCGGGCGCAACGAGTCCGTCGCCCGGGTCATCCCGATCAACGAGGACATGTTCTTCCCGGTCCGTGACCACGAGGCCGAGCTGGAGCTGACCCCGCACGCGACGATCCGCGTCGTCGACGACCTGCTCGGGCACCTCGCCCTGTTCGGCGTCGCGCCCACCTACATGCCGCAGATCGACCAGTACCTGCAGGAGCTGCTCGACAGCCCGGCGTGACCGCGGGCCCGGACCGTCCCCGACCCGCCCGTTCGGGGACGGTCCGGCGCACTCCGAACACATTCGTGGCAGATACTGCCAATAAATCGTAGGCTGGGGATCACCACCACGACCCCAGGAGTGTCGATGACCCTCGCCACCGAGCGTCCCCGCCTGCCGTTCACCCGACCGAACCTGCTCGACCTCGCGCCGTTCTACGAGGTCCTGCGCCGCGAGGCGCCGATCGCGCCCGTGACCACCCCGGCCGGGGACCCGGCCTGGCTGGTGACCCGGTTCGCCGAGGTCCGCGAGCTGCTCGGGGACAAGCGGTTCGGTCGGTCGCACCCGGAGCCGGAGAAGGCGTCGAGGATCAGCACCGCCGCCGTCCAGGACGGGCCGACCGGCACCTACGAGAACGAGGCGGAGGAGCACGGCCGGATGCGCCGGCTGCTCACCCCGGCCTTCTCCGCCAAGCGGATGCGGACGCTGTCCGGGCACGTGCAGGACCTCGTCGACGGCTACGTCGACGCGATGGTCGCCGAGCACGACGCCGCGGGCCCGGGTGCCACCGTGGACCTGCACGCCCACCTCGCCTTCCCGCTGCCCGTGGCGGTCATCTGCTCGCTGCTCGGCGTCCCCGAGTCCGACGGCGAGTACTTCCGCGCACTGTCCGACCGGATGGCGACCTTCTCCGGGGAGGACGCCCACGTCGCCCGCGAGGAGTTCGGCCGCTACATGGCCGGGCTCGCCGAGGGCAAGCGCGCCGAGCCGGGCGAGGACGTCATCACCGACCTCGTGCAGGCCCAGGCCGAGGACCCCGGGTTCGGCTACCCGGAGATGGTCCGGCTCTGTGTCGGGCTGCTGTTCGCCGGCCACGAGACCACGGTGAACCGGATCGGGCTCGGCATCCTGTTCCTGATGACCAACCGCGACCAGTGGGACAGGCTCGCCGCGGACCCGGACGGCCGGGTCGACGCCGTCATCGAGGAGGTCATGCGCCTCGGCGCGCCCGGCGACCTGGGGCTGCTGCGCTACGCCCACGAAGACGTGGAGATCGCCGGGGTCACGATCGCGCGCGGCGACGCGGTGATCCTCTCGGTCAACGCCGCCAACCGCGACGTCGACGTCTTCGACCACGCCGAGACCTTCGACCCCGACCGCACCGAGCGCGGGCACGTCGGCTTCGGCCACGGGCCGCACTTCTGCATCGGCGCGAGCCTGGCCCGCACCGAGCTGCGCGCGGTGTTCGCGACGCTCGCCCGCCGGCTTCCCGGGCTGGACCTCGCCGTCGGCATGGACGAGCTCGACGTGCGCACCGACCACATCACCGGCGGCGTCCGCAGCCTGCCGGTCCGCTGGTGAGGGAGGGGACCGCGATGAAGGTCGAGGTCGACCAGCACGCGTGCGTCGGCTCGGGGCAGTGCCTGCTCACCGCCCCGGACGTGTTCGACCAGCGCGATTCCGACGCCGTCGTCGAGCTGCTCACCGACACCCCGCCGGACGGCCAGGAGCAGGCCGTGCGCAACGCGGCGCGCGGCTGCCCGGCGTCGGCGATCACCGTCGTCGACGGCTGAGCGGAGCGATGAGTCCGGGACGCCTCCGCGGTCGACCCCGGTGTACGACGCACCGACGACCGTGGAGGCACCTCCCGTGCGCACCCTCGCGATCACCCAGAACATCACCCTCGACGGCGCCGTCGAGTTCCTCGGCGACTGGTTCGACCCGAGCGCCGGGTCCGGAGGAGACGACGGCGGCGACATGCTGGCCGAGCTGCACCGCCAGGACGCCGCGTCCGACGCGACCCTGCTCGGCCGTCGCACGTTCTGCGACTTCCGCGGCTTCTGGCCCGCGCAGACCGACGACGCCACCGGCATCACCGACTACCTGAACCAGGTCGACAAGTACGTGGTGTCCTCCACGCTGACCGACCCGGAGTGGCAGAACTCCACGATCCTGTCCGGGGACCCGGTGGCCGAGGTGGCGGCGCTCAAGGAGCAGCCGGGCACCGACATCGTGCTGACCGGCAGCATCACGCTCTGCCACACGCTCATCGCCGCCGGGCTCGTCGACGAGTTCCGGCTCTTCCACCACCCCGTGGTCCAGGGTGCCGGCCGGCGGCTGTTCCCCGACGGCTGGAACGCCGAGGGGCTACGGCTCCTCGACGCCCGCTCGTTGGGCGGCGGGATCGTCTACACCGCTCACGCGCCGCGCTGATCGGCGCTCAGGTCGCCGTCTCCTCCCGGGCGGCGGCCCGCTCGACGCGGTGCCGCACGTACCGCGACACCAACAGCCCGCCCACGACGGCGACGATCAGCCCGATCCAGGAGAACCGCTTCAGCCAGGTCTCGGCGACGATGCCGAGCAGGTAGATCAGGGCGACCGTGCCGCCCGCCCACAGCACCGCACCGGTGGCGTTAGCCGCGAGGAACGCGGGATAGCGCATCTTCATCGTCCCGGCCAGCGGCCCGGCCAGGATCCGCAGGATCGCCACGAAGCGGCCGAACAGCACCGCCCACACCCCGTGCCGGTCGAAGATGCGGCGGGCGACGGTGAGGTGGGCCGGGCCGAGGTGCTTCGGAAAGCGACGGCCGAGCCGGTCGAGCAGGCCGGTGCCGTAGCGGCGCCCGACCGAGTAGCCGATCGAGTCACCGACGATCGCGCCCGCCGTCGCCGACGCCGCGACGGCGAGCGGGTCGATGTGGGACCCCGGGCGCGCGGCCAGCAGCGCCGCGCCGACCAGCACGATCTCGCCGGGGAGCGGGACCCCGATGCTCTCCACCCCGACCACACCCGCGCACAGGAAGTAGATCGCGAGCGGGGGGATCGCCATCAGGAGCATGTCGACGTGCACCACTCCATCATGCACACGTTCCGGTGGTGCGGTGACGGCCCGGTGCGGGCATCATGCGCGGGCGTGAGCACACCGCTGGAGCGGGTCTTCCTGGCCGCCCACGACGACCTGCCCCGTGAGGCGCCGGGATCGGAGGAGACGACGGCGCTGCTGCTGCGGCTGGCCGGTGACCTGCCCGAGCGGCCGCGGATCGTCGACATCGGCTGCGGGACGGGCCCCTCGACGCTCCCGCTGGCCGCGGCGACCGGTGGTGAGGTCGTCGCCGTCGATCTGCACGAGCCCTTCCTCCGGCGGCTGCGGACCCGGGCCGCGACGTCCGGGCTGGGGGAGCGGGTGCGTCCGCTCGTCGCGGCGATGGACGACCTCCCGCTGCCCGACGGCGAGGCCGACCTCGTCTGGTCCGAGGGAGCGGCCTACATCATGGGGTTCGACGCCGCGCTGGCCGGCTGGCGGCGCCTGCTCGCCCCGGGCGGTGTGCTGGTCCTCACCGAGGCCGAGTGGACGACCACCGAGCCGTCGCCCGGCGCGCGGGAGTTCTGGGACAGGAGCTACCCGGGGATGCGGACGACCGCGGAGAACGTCGCCGCCGCGGAGCGCGCCGGGTACACGGTGCAGGCGGTCTACCTGCTCCCCGACTCCGACTGGGACGCCTACTACCGGCCGCTGGCCTGCCGGATCGCGACCCTGCGTGAGGACGGCGTCGACCCGGCGGCGCTGGACGAGGTGGGCGACGAGATCGCCGTGCGGGAACGGTTCGGCGCCGAGTACGGCTACACCGGCTACGTCCTGCGTCCGCGCTGACCCGGCGTCCGGACGTGGTCGTACGCCCCCGCACCGACGACGACCTGCCGGGCTGCGTCGCGGTACTGCGTGCCGTGCACGCCGCCGACCGTTACCCGTCGACCTGGCCGGCCGTCCCGGCGGCGTTCCTCTCCCCGCCGGGACTGGTCACCGCACTGGTCGTCACGGTGGGGGAGCGGGTCACCGGGCACGCCGCGCTCCTCACCGACGATGTCGACGCCGCGGGCGACTCCGGTGCGCTGCGGCTGACCCGGGTGTTCGTCGACCCGGCGGTCCGTCGTGCCGGGCACGCCCGCGCCCTGCTGGCGGGCGTCGCCACCGCGCTCGCGGCCTGTGGCCGCGACGGGGTGCTCGACGTCGTCGAGTCCGTCCCGGCCGAGCGCCTCTACCGGGCGGCCGGCTGGGTCCGCACCGGGGCCGCGCCCGCCGGATGGCGCTTCCCGGACGGTCGCGAGCCGGTCGCCGCGCTCTACCGGCTGCCGATCACGCAGCGCCGAACGGGTGACGACGCAGTGCAATAGTCGACCATCGGTCACGCTGTGCTGCGCCGATCGGGCTACGGTGATCCTCGTGATCGAGGTCCCCACCCCGACGGTGGCCGGTCTGCTGCTCCGCGCGGTGCCGCAGCCCGTCCGCCGGGACGCCCACGCCGCGATGCACACCCTCGCCCCGTGGGGCGCGGTGTCGGCGCAGCTCGTGCAGGACTCCGGCGGCGGCGTCGCCGACCACGACGTGCACGTCGACGGCGACCCGGTCCACATCCCGTTCCGGACGTCGTTCCCCTGGCCGTCGTCGGCCGTGCTCGCCCGGATGGGCACGCGCCGCCGCGCCGTCGTCGCCGCGTGGATGTCGCGCAGCGAGAACGCCGGGCACCGCCAGCGCGCCGTGCGCGACCTGCTCTGCGTGCACGAGGCGTGGGTGGTGCCGTTCGTCGTCGCCCCCTGCGGGGAGTACGTCCACGAGATCGGCGCCGACGTCGACCGGTTCGTCCGCACCGAGCTGGGCCGCCACCCCGCGCTCCGGCACGCCTACGCCCGCTTCGTGCGGGACAACCCGCGCTTCCTGGCCACCACGCGGCACCGCGCCGTGACCTTCCGCCACCTGGACCACCGGTGGCCGCACCGGGGCGACCCGGACCGGACCTACCCGCAGCTCGCGGCACTCGACGCGCTGTGCGCCCTCGCCTATCGGGGAGGTCAGGACTACCCGGGGGACCCGGCGCCGCCGCGGGTCACCGCGGCGGCGTCCTGATCGCTCAGGCGGACGGGGCCGCCGCCGTGACCTCCGCGGTGCCGCGGTCCAGCACCACCTCGCCGTCGACGGCGGTCCGGAACGCGACCGTGCCGTCGCCGGTGTCCCACACGGAGACGGTCAGGGACTGCCCGGGTACGACCGGCCGGGTGAACCGGGCGTCCATCGCGACGAGGCGACGGGCGTCGCCGTCGCAGACGGTCGCGACCAGCGCACGCGTGGTGAACCCGTACGTGCACATGCCGTGCAGGATCGGCCGGTCGAAACCGCCCTTCGCGGCGAACTGCGGGTCGCTGTGCAGCGGGTTGCGGTCCCCGGTCAGCCGGTACAGCAGGGCCTGGCCGGGCGTGGTCCGGTAGTGCACCTCGTGGTCGGGTGCGCGGTCGGGGACGGGGCTCGGCGCGCTGTCACCGCGGGTGCCGCCGAAGCCGCCCTCGCCGCCGAGGAACAACGTCTTCGTGCTGGTCAGCACCGGCTCGCCGGTGCCGGCGTCGACGGCCTCGGCCTCGGTGCGCACCAGCGCCCCGGACCCCTTGTCGAGCACCTCGGTGACCGTCGCGGTCACCCGGACCCGCCCCTCCACCGGCAGCGGGCCGACCACCCGGAACGCCTGCTCGGCGTGCACGACGCGCGAGGCGTCCACGTCACCGAGGTCGACCTTCGCGCCCGCTGTGACGATCTCTGCGAACGACGGCAGCACCGCCGTCCGCACGCCCCCGGTGTTCTCCGTGGTCAGCGACAGCTCGGCGGTGGGGTCCTCACCCCCCGCGCCGACGGCGACCGCGTAGAGGAGCACGTCGTCCCGTGCCCACGCGAAGCTGACCGGTTCGCACTGCGTGCCCTCGAGATCGGGCGCCAGGGGCATGGGGAGTCTCCTTCGACGTTCCACCGTGAGGCGGAAACCTATCCCGCCCGGTGCCCGCCGCCCAAGCCCCCGGTGCCCGGCTGACACACTGTCGAGGTCAATCGTGGTCGTGAAGGGAAGAGTGTGGTGACGGCATCACCGGAGGCGGTCGAGCTGGCGAAGGTGGCCGCGGCCGCCGCGGCCGACAAGAAGGCCGTCGACATCGTCGCGCTCGACGTGTCCGACCAGCTCGCGCTGACCGACTGCTTCGTGCTGGCGTCGGCGGCCAACGAGCGTCAGGTCCAGGCCATCGTCGACGAGGTCGAGGAGAAGCTGCGCGAGCGCGGCAGCAAGCCGACCCGGCGCGAGGGCGACAAGGACAACGGCTGGGTCCTGCTGGACTTCAACGACATCGTCGTGCACGTCATGCACACCGAGCAGCGCGGCTTCTACGGCCTGGACCGGCTCTGGAAGGACTGCCCGGCGATCGAGGTGCCCGACCCCCAGGGCGCCCCGGACGGCACTGCATGACGCTGCGCCGGGTCACCCTGCTGCGGCACGGGCAGACCGAGTACAACTCCGTCGGCCGGATGCAGGGGCACCTGGACACCCGGCTGACCGACGCCGGGCGCGCGCAGGCCGCGGCCGTCGCGCCGCGGCTCGCGCAGGAGCGGTTCGACCGGATCATCACCTCGGACCTGACCCGTGCCCACGACACCGCGACCGCCGTGGCCGGGGCCGTCGGGCTGCCGCTGTCGGTGGACAAGCGGCTGCGGGAGACCCACCTCGGGGACTGGCAGGGGCGCACCATCGCCGAGATCGGTGCCGACGACCCGGGCGCGATCGCCGAGTGGCGGTCCGACCCGCGGTTCACCCCGCCCGGTGGGGAGTCCCGGGTCGACGTCGTCGTCCGGTCGCTGCCGGTCGTCGAGGAGCTGGACCTCGAGTACGCCGCCGACCCGGAGGAGCGCTCCGTGCTGCTCGTCGCGCACGGCGGGATGATCGCCGGGATGGTGTGCGGGCTGCTCGACCTGCCGCAGTCGTCCTGGCCGGTGATCGGCGGGCTGGGCAACACCCGCTGGGCCGTCGTCGCCCGTCGTGACGACCATCCCCGCTGGCGCCTGTCGGGGTACAACATCGGTGCCTGACCTGCTGGTCGTCGGGGACTCGCTGGCCTTCCACGGACCCGAGCGGCCCTGCCCGGCCGACGAGCCCAGGCTGTGGCCCAACATCGCCGCCGCCCGGCTCGGGGGCCGCGCCGAGATCGTCGCGCGTGCCGGGTGGACCGCCCGGCACGCCTGGTCGGCGATCACCGGGGACCCGCGGGTGTGGGCGGCGCTGCCGCGGGTCGGAGCGGTCGTGCTCGGGGTGTCCGGGATGGACTCGCTGCCGTCCCCGCTGCCGACCGCGCTGCGCGAGCTGATCCCGGTGCTGCGCCCCGCCCCGCTGCGCCACGCCGCTCGCACCG
>NZ_JAMXSG010000116.1:0-16924 GCF_024124365.1 Pseudonocardia sp. McavD-2-B | reverse complement strand
GCTGCCGGGCGGCGGCCACGGCCTGCCGTTCGGTGCGGCGCCGGGCTCGGAGGCGTCGGGCCGGTTCAGCCGGGCCGCGTAGCGGGCCCGCAGCGTGTCCGGGCCCTCGGTGGCCGGGGCGGGCCGCTCCTCGGGGAGCGGGCCGCCCGCGTCGACGCCGTGTCGCCCGGAACGTCCGGCGGCGAGCTCGTCGAAACCGTTGCGGTAGCGACGCCCGCGGGGACGGGCCTCGTCGGCGCCGTCCTCCGGGCCCGCGTGCCGGGTACGGACCCCGCGCGGTGCGCCCTCGGGCTCACCGTCCGCGAAGCCGTCCCGGGCCGGCACCCCGTGCTGCAGCGCGGTCCCGAGCAGCCACTGCTGCTCGTCACCGCCCGGTTCACCACCGGCGGGCGGCGGGTCCTCGGGGGCCCGCCGCCGACCGGGGCGCTCGGGAACATCGCTGCCGCGATACCGCCGGGGGCGGGCCCGGCGGTCGTCGGGGAGCTCGGGGAAGGCCACGCGTCGAGATTACGTCACCGGTCCGTCACGACAGGGTGACGGTCAGGACGCGGTGGTCTCCCGGCGCTCCTTGATCTTCGCGGCCTTGCCGCGGAGGTCGCGGAGGTAGTACAGCTTCGCCCGGCGGACGTCACCGCGGGTGGCGACCTCGATCTTCTCGATGTTCGGCGTGTGCACCGGGAAGGTGCGCTCGACGCCGACGCCGAACGAGATCTTGCGGACGGTGAAGGTCTCGCGGGCACCCGAGCCGTGGCGGCGGATGACGACGCCCTGGAAGATCTGAGTACGGGTGCGGTTGCCCTCGATGACCTTCACGTGCACCTTGAGGGTGTCCCCGGGCCGGAAGTTCGGGATGTCGGAGCGCAGGGTCTCCGCGTCCAGTGCGTCCAGGGTGTTCATGTCGACGGTCCGTCCTCGTGTGTCGTTCGTGCGGGTCGTGCGGTGCCGGTCCCGGGTCGATCCGGGATCGCGCCCGGGCCACGGGGCGTGTGCCGTACGGCGACCACGCTCCTCACGTGGCGGGCTCGGCACGGCCGGCACCACCGGCGGGACCGGGGGCACACGTGACCGTCACCGGGCACCACACGCGGCGCTGGCAACCCGTCCATAGTGCCAGACGGGCAGATCGCTCCGGACACCCGGTGGTGCGAGGGTCCCGGAGCGGCTCAGCGGGCCCGGTCGTACCGGACGGACCGGGCACCGCCGGTCGCCGGTGGGGGCCCGCCGGGCGACGGCGGAACGGTCCCCCGCGCCGGCCCCGGAGCCGGGCCGGCGCCGCCCACCGGCGGGAACGCTCAGACGGTGGGGGCGTCGGCGTCGTCGTCGGGGCGCCCGGCGGCGAGTGCGGCGCGGTCGGCGGCGTCCAGGGCGTCCGGCCCGAGCGCGTCGAGCAGGTCGGGACGCCGGTCCCGGGTCCGTTCCAGGGCCCGGTCGCGCCGCCAGCGGGCGATCGCGGCGTGGTTGCCGCCGCGGAGCACGTCCGGCACGGCCAGCTCCCGCCACACCTCGGGACGGGTGTAGGACGGGCCCTCCAGCAGCCCGTCGGAGAAGGAGTCCTCGGCGGCCGAGCGCGGGTTGCCCAGCACCCCGGGCAGCAGCCGGGCGACGGCTTCGACCATCACGAGCACGGCGACCTCCCCGCCGACGAGCACGTAGTCGCCGATCGACACCTCGTCGACGGTGATGCCGCGGGCCCGGGCGTCGAGCAGCACACGCTCGTCGATGCCCTCGTAGCGGCCGCAGGCGAACACCAGCCGCTCCTCGGCAGCCCAGGCGTGCGCGGTGGCCTGGGTGAACGGCCGTCCGGCCGGGGTCGGGACGACCAGCCGGGCGGGCAGGTCGGGGGTGGCCAGCACGTCGTCGAGGGCCTCGCCCCACACCTGGGGGCGCATCACCATGCCCGGCCCGCCGCCGTACGGGGAGTCGTCGACGGCCTGGTGCACGTCGTGGGTCCAGTCCCGCAGGTCGTGCACCGCGACCTCGAGCAGCCCGCGGTCGATCGCCCGCCCCAGCAGTGCCTCGCGCAACGGCTGCAGGTAGGACGGGAAGATGGTGACGACGTCGATCCGCACGGCGCGGATCGTCGCAGGCGCCCGTCCCCCCGTGCAGAAGGAGGTCGTGCGATGCCGGAATCCTGGGCCGAGCCACTCTGGTCGACGGCGGCGCAGTGGAGCCTGCTGCCGCCGGTGCTGCTCGCCCTGCTGCTGACGACGGCGATCGGCCTGGAACGCGAGGCCGGCGCGAAGAGCGCCGGTCTGCGCACGCACGTGCTGGTCGGCGTCGGCGCGGCGGTGTTCATGGTCATCTCGAAGTACGGCTTCGCCGACCTGCTCGCGACCGAGCACGTCGCGCTGGACCCGTCCCGGATCGCGGCCCAGATCGTGTCGGGGATCGGGTTCATCGGTGCCGGGCTGATCTTCGTCCGGCAGGACGTCGTGCGCGGGCTCACCACCGCGGCCACGATCTGGCTGGCCGCCGCGGTCGGGACGGCGTGCGGTGCGGGCCTCGCCCCGCTGGCCGTCCTGGCGACGGCGGCACACTTCCTGGTGACCCGGGGCCTGCAGCCGGTCGCGCGGGTGGTGCGGCGGCACCGTCGTCGCCCGCCGGTGCTGCGGATCCGCTACGACGACGGCTACGGCGTCCTGCGCGGGGTCCTGGAGCGCTGCACCGCGGCCGGATTCTCGGTGGCAGGGGTGGCCGTGCACCGCGGCTCGGTGGCCGCCGACGGCGTCCGGGTCGCGGCGCTGACCCTGCGTCTCGACGGCCGGGGGGACCTGCCCGGCCTGGCCGCCGCGCTGTCGGAGACCGACGGGGTGCGCTCGGCGGAGACCCGGGTGGACCCGACCGAGGACCCGGACGACCCCGACCGCGCCGACGACTGAGCCGACGACCGGGCCCGGCTCAGCCCGCCCGGCGGGGCCGCCGTCGCTCGACGGCGCGCCGGGTCCCGTACAGCGTCGTCCCGCACCGGTCGAGCAGCTGCGAGGCCGCGGTGTCCGGGTGCAGCAGCCCGAGCAGGACGTGCTCGGTACCGATCGACCGGTCACCGAGCCGGATCGCCTCGCGCAGCGCCAGCTCGAGGGCCTTCTTCGAGGACCGCTCGAACGGGATGTGCCCGGCCCGCCACCCTCTGCGCCGCGGGCGGTCGAGCGCGCCGGGCCCGAAGCCCGCCTCCACCGCGCTCCGGACGGCGTCGAGGTCGATGCCCAGGATGGCGAGGGCGTCGGCGTCGCGACCGGGTGCGCCGTCCGCCCGGTCGAGCTCCTCGATGACGGTGCGGGCGTCGATCCCGGCCGCGGCGAGGAGCTCCTCCCCCGGTGTACCGGGGGTGCGCAGGACCCCGAGCAGGAGGTGCTCCGTCCCGATCCGCCCCGCGCGCCTCGTCCGTGCGATCTCCTGGGCCAGGACGACCACCCTGCGGGCCTCGCCGGTGAACCGTTCGACACGTGCGTCTCCCGTCTACAGGCCGAGCCTGCGGTACTTCTTGTGCACCGCCTGCCGGCTGATCCGCAGTGCGTCGGCGATCTGCTGCCAGGACCATCCCTGGTCGCGGGCGTTGGTGACCTGCAGCTCCTCCAGTGAGTCCTGCAGGTCGCGCAGTGCCACCACCGCCCGCAGCCCCACGGCCGGGTCCGTGCTGGACGCCGCCGCGGCCACCGCCGTCGCATCACTCATGACCGTCAACATAGGTTGACACCGCGAGGATGTCAACTCTGGTTGACACTGCGACCACGAGAACGGCCCGGCACCACGGGGTGCCGGGCCGGGATCAGTCCTGCGGGTCGAGCAGCCCGTCGGGCGGGTCGAGGACCACGCGTCCGCCCGCCACGTCGACGGTGGGCACGATCGCCCCGACGAACGGGACGAGTGCCTCGTGCCCGGCCGGCCGCCGGACGACCAGCAGGGACCCGCCGGGGCCGTGGACGACGTCGGTGACGGTGCCCGCCTCGGTCCCGTCGACCAGCTCGGCCCGCAGACCGGTCAGCTGGTGGACGTGGAACTCCTCCGGGTCCTCCGGCTCGGCGAGCGCGGAGGTCGGCAGCCGGAGCTGGACCCCGCGCAGGGCCTCGGCGGCGTCGCGGTCGGCCACGCCCTCGAAGAGCACGAGCCAGCGGCCCGAGTGGGCGCGCGCACCGGTGACGGTGAGCGGCCCGGGGCCCGCCGCGCGGGGCCGGTGGCCCTGCAGGACGGCACCGGGCGCGAACCGCTCCGCCGGTGCGTCGGTGCGGGGCTCGACGACGACCTCGCCGCGCAGACCGTGCACACGTACGACGACGCCGACCAGGACCTGGCCGGCGTCGTCGGGTGCGGAGCTCGTCACCGGTCGGTGTCGACGACGTCGACGCGCACGCCGCGACCGCCCACACCACCGATGACGTTGCGCAGGGCGGTGGCGGTGCGGCCACCCCGGCCGATCACCTTGCCGAGATCGTCGGGGTGCACCCGGACCTCGAGGATCCGACCGCGACGCCCGGTGACCAGGTCCACCCGGACGTCGTCGGGGTGGTCGACGATGCCGCGCACGAGGTGCTCGAGCGCGTCCGCCATGAGAGTCACGACTGGGTCGACTCGGTGGCCGGCTCGGCCGCGTCCTTGGTCGCGTCGGCGACGTCGTCGCTCTTCGTCGCGGCCTCGGCCGGGGCGGCGTCAGCGGTCTTGCCGACGCGGTCGCCACCCTTCTTCTTCGGAGTGGTGGCCGCGGTGGTCGGCTCCTCGTTCGCCGCCGCCAGCGCCTCGTTGAAGCGGGCCAGCTTGTCGGCCTTCTCGGCCTGCGGCTTCAGGGTGCCCTCGGTGCCCGGCAGGCCCTTGAACTTCTGCCAGTCGCCGGTGATCTCGAGCAGGTTCTGCACCGACTCGGTCGGCTGCGCGCCGACACCCAGCCAGTACTGCGCACGGTCCGAGTCGATCTCGATCAGGCTCGGCTCGTTCTTCGGGTGGTACTTGCCGATCGTCTCGATGGCCCGGCCGTTGCGGCGCGTACGGGAGTCCGCGACGACGACGCGGTAGTACGGCTGACGGATCTTGCCCAGACGCATCAGCTTGATCTTGACGGCCACGCTGTGGTGCTCCTCGCGAATGTCGATTCGTGCTGCGATGAGTCAGCCGGCCTCGCGTGGGGTTACGGGCTCGCTCACTCGTAGGTGTCGGCCGTGGCAGGTAGAGGGCCGGCCACGGACCCGATCGGCCATTCTGCCAGACGTCGTTCAGACCGCGGGAAAGGCCCCGACCAGCATGAGGGCCAGGGCCAGCCCGGGCAGGAAGTTGTTGACCGCGTGCGCCACGATCCCGGCGGTGACGCGGCCGGTCAGCAGCCGTGCGACCCCCAGCGGCAGGGCGACGACGAACAGCAGCGGCGCGCGCAGGAACTCGAGGTGGGCCAGCGCGAACACCGCCGTGGTCAGCACGAACACGACCCATCGGTTGCCCACCCAGTGCGCGATGGCGTTCCACAGCAGGCCGCGGTAGACGATCTCCTCGCAGACCGGGGCGACCACCACGACGCCGACCATCACGGCCAGCGCGACCGGCCACGTCGTGCGGATGCCCTCGAAGGCGACGCCGACCGAGGTCGTCAGGTCCGGGCCGACCAGGTAGAGGTAGGCCAGCGCGGCCGGGATCGTCACGAACAGCCCGGCGACGCCGATCAGCAGCCCGATGCCGACGTCCTCCCAGCGGAACCGCAGGCCCAGGTCGGCCAGCGGCCCGCTGCCGAACACCCGGGTCCAGACGACACAGGTGAGCGCGGCCAGGATCGTCGGGACGACGATCGCGAGCAGGACCTCCTGCGCGGAGTCGACCTCCCCCAGGCCCAGCGCCAGCAGGAACGACGAGCCGAGGAACACGATCTCGACGACCAGGAAGGCGAGCAGCCCGCGGAACGGTCGCGGCGGGGGCGGCGACGGCTCGATCCCGAACAGCCCGCGCCGCGGCGGCGGACCGTACGGCGCGCCCGGTCCGTAGGGCGCCGGACCACCCGGGCCGTACTGCCCGGGTGCACCCGGGGTGCCGTACTGCCCGGGCCCACCCGGGGTGCCGTACTGCCCGGGCCCGGCGGGGCCGTACTGCGCCGGCCGGCCCGGCCACCCCGAGGGCGGCGGACCGGCGGGGGGCGGACCAGCGGCGTCGGACGGGGTGGAGCCGGCCGGGTCGTCGGCGGAGGCTCCGGGCGGTCCCGGCGGCGACCCGGGCGAACTGCTCATGCCCCCGTTGATACCCGACGTCCGCGGATCAGGACCACCGACGGGGCCCGCAGCACGCCGAGATCCCCCCGCGGGTCGCGGTCGTACACGACCAGGTCGGCCGGCGCACCGGGCAGCGGACCCGCCGGGCGGCCCAGCCAGGACCGCGCGGCCCAGCTCGCGGCGCCGATCGGGTCCGGGTGCCCGGCGCGGGCCAGCTCGGCGATCTCGTCGGCGATCCGGCCGTGCCGGATGCCGCCGCCGGCGTCGGTGCCCGCGTAGACCGGGACCCCGGCCTCGATCGCGCGTCCGACGGTCTCCCAGGCGTGGGCGTGCAGGTCGCGCATGTGGCCGGCGTAGCGGGGGTAGCGCGTCGCCTTCTGCGCGATCCCGGGGAAGGTCTCGACGTTGATCAGGGTCGGCACCAGGGCGGTGCCACGGGCGGCCATCTCCTCGATGAGCTCGTCGGAGAGCCCGGTGCCGTGCTCGATGCAGTCGATCCCGGCCCGGATCAGCCCGGGCAGCGCCTCGGTGCCGAAGACGTGCGCGGTGACGCGGGCGCCGGCCCCGTGCGCCGCGTCGATGGCCTCGGCGAGCACCTCGTCCGGCCAGAGCGGGGCGAGGTCGGCGTCGTCGGGGCCCGCCGCGCGGTCGATCCAGTCCCCCACGAGCTTCACCCAGCCGTCGCCGCGGGCGGCCTGGGCCCGGACCTCGTCGACGAGCAGGCGCGGGTCGTCGAGCTCGGCGGCGAGCCCGGGGATGTAGCGCTTCGGGCGGGCGACGTGCCGCCCGGCCCGGATGATCTCGGGCAGGTCCTCGCGGGCCTGCAGCGGCGAGGTGTCGACCGGGGACCCGCAGTCGCGCAGCAGCAGGGTGCCCGCGTCGCGGTCGGCGCGGGCCTGCGCCGCGCACTCCTCCAGGTCGGTGACCGGGCCGTCCGGGCCGAGCCCGACGTGGCAGTGCGCGTCGACCAGGCCGGGGACGATCCAGCCGTCGGTGACCAGGTCCTCCGCCCCGGGCAGCGGCTCCGGGCTGACCCGCCCGGAGCCGTCGACGTACAGGTCGGCGCCCGCGGCACCGTCGGGGCCCAGCAGCGTTCCGCGGAGCCGCCACCCCGCGGCCGGAAGATCGGTCATGGGTGGCGACCCTAGCTACTTCTTCTTGCCGAAGTTCAGCTTCGACGGGTCGAACCCGGGCGGCAGCTGGTCGAGGTTGCCCAGTCCGGGCGGGAGCTGCTGCAGGCTCGGCGGCAGGTTCGACAGGTCCGGCGCCCCGGCCGCGGCACGGTTCGCGGGGTTGCCGCTGCGCCGGCCCTTCTTGGCCTGCCGGGCCTTGCGCGGGTTCTTCGGGACCTTCTTGGTCGCGCTGCGCCCGCCGCCGCCGAAGCCGAACTGGCCGGCCATCTGCTTCATCATCTTGCGGGCCTCGAAGAAGCGGTTGACCAGGTCGTTCACATCGGAGACCGACACGCCGGACCCGCTCGCGATGCGCTGGCGGCGCGACGCGTTGATGATCTTCGGGTCCTCCCGCTCGGCGGGGGTCATACCGCGGATGATCGCCTGCAGGCGGTCGATCTGACGGTCGTCGACCTGCTCGAGCGCGGCCTTCGCCTGCCCGGAGTTCATCCCCGGGAGCATGTTCAGGATGTTGCCGATCGGCCCCATCTTGCGCAGCTGCAGCATCTGCTGGAGGAAGTCCTCCAGGGACAACTCACCGGAGCTGATCTTCGCGGCAGCGGCCGCGGACTGCTCGGCGTCGAAGACCTGCTCGGCCTGCTCGATGAGGGTGAGCAGGTCGCCCATCCCGAGGATGCGCGAGGACATCCGGTCGGGGTGGAAGACGTCGAAGTCCTCGAGCTTCTCACCGTTCGAGGCGAAGAGGATCGGCTGGCCGGTGACCTCGCGGACGCTCAGCGCGGCACCACCGCGGGCGTCGCCGTCGAGCTTGGTGAGGACGACACCGGTGAAGCCGACGCCGTCGCGGAACGCCTCGGCCGTGGCCACGGCGTCCTGGCCGATCATCGCGTCGACGACGAACAGGACCTCGTCGGGCTGCACCGCGTCCCGGATGTCGGACGCCTGGCGCATCAGCTCCTCGTCGACGCCGAGACGGCCCGCGGTGTCGACGACGACCACGTCGTACTGCTTGTCGCGGGCGTGCGCGATGCCGTCGCGGGCGACGCCGACCGGGTCGCCGGGGCCCTCGGGGAGCTCACCGGAGCCGGTGGCGCCGGGGTGCGGTGCGTAGGTCGGGACGCCGGCGCGCTCACCGACGATCTGCAGCTGGTTGACCGCGTTGGGACGCTGCAGGTCGCAGGCCACGAGCAGCGGGGTGTGCCCCTGCCCCCGGAGCCAGCGCGCGAGCTTGCCTGCCAGGGTCGTCTTACCGGCACCCTGCAGACCCGCCAGCATGATGACCGTCGGCGGTTCCTTGGCCAGGTGCAGCCGCCGCGTCTCGCCGCCGAGGATCGCGACGAGCTCCTCGTTGACGATCTTGACGACCTGCTGGGCCGGGTTCAGGGCCTGGGAGACCTCCGTCCCCTTGGCCCGGTCCTTGATGCGCGTGATGAACCCGCGCACCACCGGCAGGGCGACGTCCGCCTCCAGCAGCGCGATCCGGATCTCGCGCGCGGTGGCGTCGATGTCGGCGTCGGAGAGCCGGCCCTTGCCGCGCAGGTCGCGCAGCGTGGATCCGAGCCGCTCGGAGAGGGAGTCGAACACCCTTACCAGCCTACTTGGCCAGCGCCAGTCCCCCACGGGCACCGGAGCGATCGGTGCGACGGACCGAGGACCAGCCGGTCTCGGTGCCCGCCCGCAGGGCGTCGGCGGTGTCGCGGGCGCGCCGCGCGTGCGCCGCGAACGGGCGCGAACGGACCACCCGTCCGCGTGCATGCTGGCCATCGAGTGCCTGGTCGGGGGCGGTGTCGAGCCACAGCAGGTGCGGTGCGCGGCCGCCGAGACGGGCCAGCGCGCGGATCGCGGCGCGCACCCGGGGCGCGGTCGCGGGCAGGTGGACCACGACGGTGTCCGCGGGGCCGAGGGCCGCGGTGACCACCGACGCCCGGTGGGTCAGGTGGGTCAGCCACCGGTAGGCCGGGTACGGCGTCGCGGCCGGGAGCAGCCGCGCGAGCACGGCCCGGGTGGTCCCGGAGTCGAGGACCCGGGTACCCGCCGGGGCGTCGAGCCCGGCGAGCAGCGTGCTCTTGCCCGCCCCCGGCAGGCCCGCGACCAGCAGCAGCGACCGCCCCGGCAGGACGACGACCAGCGGCGCCGCCGGGCCGTCGTCGGATGGAGGGCCGGGGCGAACGGGCACGCCGGTGCCGTCGGTATCGGCGCGGCGATGCTCGGTGGGGCGGTGCTCGGTGTCGCGGGTCGGCGGGACGGCGCCGGTCGGCACGGCACGGGCGGTGGTCATGTGTGGTGAAACGGTCCGGTCGCCCGGATCGTTCCGATCACCCGGTGTGTCCGGCCCGCCGCGGACCGTCCCCGGCCCGGTCCGCCAGGCCGCGAGACGCACGTTCCCGCCCTCCGCGAGGCGCGAACGTGCTGATCAACGCCCCGGTGCGGGTGGGGCGGGCGCGGGGTGGGCCGGGGCGGCGGGGCCGGTGATGATCACCCGGTCGGCCGCAGGGCTACAGGGCGTCGGAGCCGCGCTCCCCGGTGCGGACGCGGACGACGTTCTCCACCGGGACGACCCAGACCTTGCCGTCGCCGATCCGGCCGGTGTGCGCGGCGTCGACGACCGCCTGCACGACCCGGTCGGCCTGCTCGTCGTCGACGACGACCTCGACCTTGACCTTCGGGACGAAGTCGACGGAGTACTCCGCGCCCCGGTAGACCTCGGTGTGGCCCTTCTGGCGGCCGAAGCCCTGGACCTCGGTCACCGTGAGTCCCAGCACGCCGAGACGCTCCAGCGCCTCCTTCACCTCGCCCAGGACGAACGGCTTGACGATCGCGGTCACCAGCTTCATCGGTCCCCCTCCTCGGTGATCCGCCCGGCCGGCCCGCGGCCCGCCGTGCGCATCGTGCTGAACTCGTACGCGGTCTCGGCGTGCTCGGACTCGTCGATGCCGCCGTGCTCGTCGTCGGGGGCGGCGCGGAAGCCGATCGTCCGCGACACCACCCAGGCGATCAGCGCCGTCATCCCGAACGCCCAGACCCCCGCGACCAGCACCGACAGCGCCTGCCTGCCGAGCTGGGCGGGGCCGCCGCCGTAGAACAGGCCGTCGGCGCCCGCCGGGTTGACCGCGTCGGTCGCGACCAGACCCAGCATCAGCATGCCGATGACCCCGCCGATCCCGTGGATCGCGACGACGTCGAGCGAGTCGTCGTAACCGAACCGGTACTTCAGCCGGATCGCGAGCTGACACAGCAGCCCGGCGAGCACGCCGATCGCCAGCGCACCCCAGGTGTCGACGTAGCCGCAGGCCGGGGTGATCGCGACCAGCCCGGCGACGGCGGCCGAGGCGGCCCCGAGGCTGGTCGGACGGCCGTCGAGCCGGTCCTCCAGGACCAGCCACGCGACGACGGCGGCGGACGCGGCGGTCATCGTGGTGACGAAGGCGTTGGCCGCGGTGGCCCCGGCGGCGAGCGCGGACCCGGCGTTGAACCCGAACCAGCCGAACCACAGCAGGCCCGCCCCGAGCAGCACCAGCGGCAGGTTGTGCGGGCGCATCGGCTCGCGCGGCCAGCCGCGGCGGGCGCCGAGGACCAGCGCGAGCGCGAGCGCCGAGGCGCCGGAGTTCACCTCGACCGCGGCGCCGCCCGCGAAGTCGAGGGCGCCGACGGTGTTGACCAGCCAGCCGCCACGCTGCGACACCGCTCCGTCGACGGCGAAGGTCCAGTGCGCGAGCGGGATGTAGACCACGACCACCCAGACCGCGACGAACAGCGTCCAGGCCCGGAACCGGGCACGGTCGGCGACGGCGCCGGACACCAGTGCCCCGGTGATCACGGCGAACATCAGCTGGAACATCGCGAACGCCTGCACCGGCACGTCGCCGACCAGCGCGTCCGGGTCGGTGATCCCGGCCAGCTCGAACCCGCCGATCAGACCCCCGTGCGAGTCACCGAAGGCCAGCGAGAACCCGAACACGACCCAGACGAGCCCGATCACGCCGAGGCAGACGATGCTCATCATCATCATGTTGAGCACGCTCTTGGCGCGGACCATGCCGCCGTAGAACAGCGCCAGCCCCGGGGTCATGAGCATGACCAGGGCGGCACTGCCGAGCAGATAGGCGGTGTTCCCGGTGTCCACGTCGACACTCCTCGTCGCACGCTGCACCGGGCGGGCCCGCACCGGCGACGAGCATGATCGTCGCCGGGCGGCCGCTGTTGCAAGGCGACACGACCTGCGTCACGTCGTCGGTCGGGCCTCCCCGCGCCCGGCGGCCACCGTGAGGACCGCCTTCTCGATCTCGCTGCGGGCCGACCGGTCCGGGGACCCGCCGATGCCGAAGGAGTCGACGACCGAGGCGCCCAGGGTCTCGACCCGCGCCCAGACGAGGTCGACCCCGGTCCGTTCGAGGGCGGCGGTGACGTGGTGGAGCAGCCCGATGCGGTCGGTGCCCCGCAGCTCCAGCACGACCGCGCCGGTGGCCTCGTCGTCGAACCACAGCACCCGCGGCGGGGCGGTCCGTTCCACCTCCGGCGTCGACGGCGCGTAGTCGCGCTCCTTGCGGGCCAGCGCCTGCGCCAGGTCCAGCGACCCGGCGCGCACCCGCACCAGGTCGGAGCGGACCAGCGCCGGGTCGGGCAGGCCGCCGAACCGCGGGGTCACCGCGAACGTCTCGACCGCGACCCCGTCGGACACGTTCACGTCGGCGGTGTGCACCTGCAACGAGTGCAGGGCGAGCACCCCGGCGACGGCCGACAGCACCCCGCGCCCGTCGGGCAGCGCGACGGTGACCGACGCGACGTCGTCGTCGCCTGCGAAGCGGACCTGCGGCTCCCCCGCCGCCGTGACGGCGCCGACCATCTCCCGGTGGGCAGGGTCCGGCGGGCCGGGCTCGACGAACGGGCGGCCGTCGAGCGCGGACAGGCAGCGCCCGGCCAGCCCCTGGATCAGGGTGCGCCGCCACGGGCTCCAGACGCCGGGCCCGGTGCCGAGCGAGTCGGCCTCGGCCAGCGCGCCGAGCAGCTCGAGGAGCAGCGCCACGTCGGCGTCGCCCCGGCCGGTCGGTGCGACCGCCTCGCGCAGCGTCTCGAGCACCCGCGACACCGTCGCCGGGTCCTCCGGGTCGCGACGGGTCGCGGTGTGGGGCAGCAACAGGTGGTGGCGCACCATCGCCGCGAGCAGCACGAGATCGCCCTCGCGCAGCCCGAGCCGCTCGCCGATCTGGCGGACCAGCGACTCGCCCACCACCGAGTGGTCACCGCCGCGGCCCTTGCCGATGTCGTGCAGCAGCGCGCCGACCAGCAGCAGGTCCGGGCGCGCGACCCGGGTGGTGAGCCGGGCGGCCTCGGCACAGACCTCGACGAGGTGGCGGTCGACCGTCCAGACGTGCGTGCGGTCCCGCGGCGGCAGGTCGCGGACAGCGCCCCACTCGGGGAACAGCCGCCCCCACAGCCCCGTGCGGTCCAGCGACTCGACCACCGCGACGGCGGCCTTGCCGGTCCCGAGCAGGGCGAGCAGCTCGGCCAGCGCCGTCCGCGGCCACGGTGCGCGCAGCTCCGGGGCGGTGTCGGCGAGCCGGGACAGAGTGCCCGCGGAGATCGGCAGCCCGGTGCGGGCTGCGGTGGCGGCGACCCGCAGGACCAGGGCCGGGTCCTTCGCCGCGGACGCGTCGCGGGCGAGCCCGACCTCCCCCGCGTGCTCGACGACGCCGGAGTCCAGCGGTCTGCGCACCGGCGGGCGGCGGAGCGCGGCGAGCCCCCGGCGAGGCAGCGCGTTGCGGGCCTGGCGCAGCCCGACCTCGGCCGCGAAGGCGACCGCGCGGGCCGCACCCGACAGGGCGCGGGCCAGGTCGAAACGGTCCCCGGCCTCGAGGATCGTGGCGATGTCGTCGGCCTCCTGGGCGCGCAGGACGTCGCGGGCCCGGCCGGAGAGCCGGTGCAGCTCGGTGCGCACGTCCAGCAGCAGCGCACGGGCGGCGACGACGTCGGGCCCCGGCCGGTCGACGAGCTGGGCGGTGGCCAGGGCGTCGAGCAGCTGCACGTCCCGCAGGCCGCCGTGGCCGTTCTTCAGGTCCGGCTCGATGCGGTGGGCGACGTCGCCGTTGCGCCGCCAGCGGTCGGTGGTGGTGTCGACGATCTCGTCGAAGCGGCTGCGCATCCCGGCCCGCCAGGCCGCACGGACGGCGTCGCGGACCTTGCCGGTGAGCGTCGCGTCCCCCGCGACGTGCCGCAGCTCCAGCAGCCCGAGGGCCGCCCGCAGGTCGGTCGCCGCGATCTGCACGGCCTGTCCGGGGGTGCGCACCGAGTGGTCGAGCCCGATCCCGGCGTCCCAGAGCGGGTACCAGAGCTTCTCCGCGAGCGCGTCGACGTCGGTCCGGCCGTCGTACAGGAGCACGAGGTCGAGGTCGGACCAGGGGCACAGCTCGCGCCGGCCGAGCGCACCGACGGCCGCCAGCGCCGTCCCGCTACCCTCACCGCCGACCCCGAGTGCCGCGCACCGGGAGGAGAGCCAGAAGTCGTGCAGGTCGACCAGCGCGGCCCGCAACGCCTCCGGGCCGTGGTGGTGCCGGCCGTTGGATTCCAGGAGGACCGATTTCGCCTTGACCAGGTCCGCCGCTTCGCCCGACCCGAGGACCGTCATCGCCCCGCGCCACCCGCTTCCTGTTCGTTCGAGTAGTGGACCGCTTACATGCCGTGATGTCCGATTCGAGTCCGGACGGCGGACGGCCCGCCGCACTCCGGGAAGGGAGCGCGACGGGCCGTCGCGAGGGACCGTCGGTCAGATGGCGTCGGCGCCGCGTTCTCCGGTCCGGACGCGGACCACGGTCTC
This sequence comes from Pseudonocardia sp. McavD-2-B, assembly GCF_024124365.1. NCBI lineage: Bacteria > Bacillati > Actinomycetota > Actinomycetes > Pseudonocardiales > Pseudonocardiaceae > Pseudonocardia > Pseudonocardia sp. McavD-2-B. The sequence goes on along the minus strand of NZ_JAMXSG010000116.1, from coordinate 2,801 downwards.
GACCGGGGTCACCCAGACCTTGCCGTCACCGATCTTGCCGGTGCGGGCGGCCTCGACGACCGCGTCGACGACCTTGTCCTGCAGCGCGTCGTCGACCACGACCTCGACGCGGACCTTCGGCACGAAGTCGACCGAGTACTCCGCGCCCCGGTAGACCTCGGTGTGGCCCTTCTGGCGGCCGTAGCCCTGGACCTCGCTGATGGTCAGACCAAGCACGCCGATCTGCTCCAGGGCGCCCTTGACGTCCTCCAGGACGAACGGCTTGACGATGGCGGTCACGAGCTTCACGGGTCAGACCTCCTGCTTCGCGACGGGGGTGGCCTTCGCCTCGGTGGCGGGCTTCGGCGAGGAGCCGAGACCGCTGCCGCCGCGCAGGCCGGAGAACTCGTAGCCGGTCTCGGCGTGCTCCGCCTCGTCGATGCCGGCCTGCTCGGCCTCGTCCTCGACGCGCAGGCCCAGGGTGGCCTTGACGATGAAGGCGATGATCGCGGTCACGATGCCGCAGTAGACCAGCGTGGCGAGCGCGGCCACGGCCTGGCGCCAGAGCTGGTCGACGCCGCCGCCGTAGAACAGACCGTTGGTCTCGTCGGGGGCGATGTCGGTGGCGAAGAACCCGATGGCCAGGGTGCCCCAGAGGCCGGCGACGAGGTGGACGCCGACGACGTCGAACGAGTCGTCGTAGCCGAGCTTGTACTTCCAGCCGACCGCGTAGGCCGACAGTGCACCGGCGAGGACACCGATGGCGAGTGCGCCCAGCGGGGAGACCGAGGCGCAGGCCGGGGTGATCGCGACCAGACCCGCGACGATGCCGGAGGCGGCGCCCAGCGAGGTGGCCTTGCCGTAGCGGATCTTCTCGATCAGCAGCCAGCCGAGGATGGCGGCGGCCGTGGCGGCGATGGTGTTGGTGAAGGCGTAGGCGGCGGCCCAGTCGGCGGCACCGGACGACCCGGCGTTGAAGCCGAACCAGCCGAACCAGAGCAGACCGGCGCCGAGCATGACCATGGTCAGGTTGTGCGGGCGCATGGCCTCACGCGGCCAGCCGCGGCGCTTGCCCAGGATGATGCAGAGGACCAGGGCGGCCATACCGGCGTTGATGTGGACGGCGGTACCACCGGCGAAGTCGAGCGCGCCCAGCGAGGTGGCGATCCAGCCCTGCTCCAGGTCGAAGACCCAGTGCGCGATCGGGAAGTAGACCAGGACGGCCCACAGGCCGGAGAAGAGCATCCACGCGCCGAACTTCATGCGGTCGGCGGCGGCACCGGCGATCAGCGCGACCGTCAGGATCGCGAACATCGCCTGGAAGCTGACGAAGGCCAGCTGCGGCAGCGTCTCGGCGGCCTGGTCGTTCGCCAGGATCGCGGTGAGGCCGAAGTAGGCGAACGGGTCGCCCAGCAGGCCGCCGCCGAGGTCCGGGCCGAAGGTCATCGAATAGCCGAACAGGATCCAGAGGACACCGACGAGGCCCAGCGAGCTGAAGCACATCATCATCATGTTCAGCACGCTCTTGGACCGGGCCTGGCCGCCGTAGAACAGCGCGACCCCCGGTGTCATGAGCAGTACGAGCGCGGCGCTCGCCAGGATCCAGGCGGTGTCGCCGCCGTTGAGGGCCTCTGCAGGCACTGTTCCTCCCATGTCCGTCCATCTGGCTGACTGGGGAGGAAGAATGGTGATCGCGTGTTTCGCATTCGGCGCCTGTCCGTTTCGTAACGGTTAACAGGCAGCCGCGCCGGATGACGGTTGGGTTACCCAACCGGATCCGGAGGATCGAAGGTCATCCGGATGGTCCGGTTCGTGACATGGCGCACGGTGCGGGCCGTCCGCGACGGCCCGCACCGTGACCTCAGTCGAGCAGTGCCTCGACGAACGCGGTGGGCTCGAACGGGGCCAGGTCGTCGGGGCCCTCACCGAGCCCGACGAGCTTGACCGGCACCCCCAGCTCGCGCTGCACTCGGAACACGATGCCGCCCTTGGCGGTGCCGTCGAGCTTGGTGAGCACCACCCCGGTGACGTCCACGACCTCACCGAACACCCGCGCCTGGGTCAGCCCGTTCTGGCCGGTGGTGGCGTCGAGGACGAGCAGGACCTCGTCGACCCGGGCCTGCTTCTCGACGACGCGCTTGACCTTGCCCAGCTCGTCCATCAGGCCGGTCTTGGTGTGCAGCCGGCCCGCGGTGTCGAGCAGGACGGCGTCCACCCCGTCGTCGGTGCCGCGCTTGACGGCGTCGAAGGCGACCGAGGCCGGGTCGGCGCCCTCGGGCCCGCGGACGACACCCGCACCGGAGCGCTCGCCCCAGGTGACGAGCTGCTCGGCGGCGGCGGCCCGGAAGGTGTCGGCCGCGCCGAGTGTCACCCGGTGCCCACCCGCGACCAGCACCCGGGCGAGCTTGCCGGTGGTGGTGGTCTTGCCGGTGCCGTTGACGCCGACGACCAGCAGCACCGCGGGCCGCCCGTCGTGCGGCAGCGCGTGTACCGAGCGGTCCTGGCCGGTGCCGAGGGCCTCGACGAGCACGTCGCGCAGTGCGGCGCGGGCCTGCTCGGCGGTGCGGACGCCGCGGGTCGCGATCTGCTCGCGCAGCTTCTCGACGATCTCGGCGGTCGTCTCGGGGCCGAGGTCGGCCTGCAGCAGAGTGGCCTCGATGTCCTCCCAGGACTCCTCGTCCAGGTCACCGGCGCCGAGCAGGCCCAGCAGGCTCTGGCCGAGCCCGGAGCGCGAGCGGGACAGGCGCCCGCGCAGCCGGCCGATCCGGCCCTCGGCCGGGGCGATGTCCTCGGTGGGCGCGCCCGGGGCGACCGGCGCCTGC
>NZ_JAMXSG010000115.1:0-16932 GCF_024124365.1 Pseudonocardia sp. McavD-2-B | reverse complement strand
CAGCCGTGCCCCCGCGCCCGCGGGACGGGCCCGCGCCGTGGGCGACATGGCGCGCACGCCGTGCAGCGGGCCCGCGTCCGGACAGCCCGGGCGGGGGACTGTCGTGGCGCAGGGACCTCAGCGCCGGTCGTGCTGCAGCGCGTCCTCGGCGATCACGGCCTCGGTCGGCAGCCCGGGCACCTCCCGGACGGCCTCCTCGGCGTCGCGGCGCTCGTGCGACGGACCGGGCTGCTCGGCCTCGGCGTCGGCGGCGTCCAGGTCGCGGCGGATCGTCGACAGCAGCACCGCCCCCGCCAGCACGACGACCGCGGCGATCAGGAACGGCACCGACGCCCCGACGGCCGCCGCCATCAGGCCCGCCGCGAACGGGGCCAGGCCGCCGCCGATGAAGCGGACGAACCCGTAGGTGGCCGACGCGGTCGGGCGGGGCACCGGCGAGATCGACATGACCGCCGTCGTCACCAGGGTGTTGTTGACGCCGACCACGATGCCGGACAGGACCACCGCGACGATCACCACGGCGGGCACGTCGTCGAACAGCCCGATGGCCGCGAGCAGCACCGCGATGCCGACGAGCGCGCCGTAGAGGGTGCGCGCGGAGCCGAACCGCTCCTTGAGCCAGGGCGCACCGAACACGGCGAAGACCGCGACGAGCACACCCCAGCCGAAGAACACCCCGCCGAGCGCGATCGGGTCGAGCCCGCCCATCAGGAACGGCGCGTAGCCGAGCAGCGTGAAGAAGCCCCAGTTGTAGAGCAGCCCGACCCCGCTGGTGGTGGCGAGCGCGCGGTGGCGCAGGGCGGCCAGTGGTTCGGAGAGCCGCGCCTTCCGGGTCGGGACCGGCGTCGGTTCCAGCAGCACGACGGTCGCGACGAGCGCGATCAGCATCAGCACCGAGACGCCGAAGAACGGGCCCCGCCAGGAGACGGTGCCGAGCAGCCCGCCGAGCAGCGGACCGGTGGCGATGCCCACGCCGAGCGCGGTCTCGTAGAGCACGATCGCACCGGCGAAGCCGCCCGAGGCCGAGCCGACGATCACCGCGAGCGAGGTCGCGATGAACAGCGCGTTGCCCAGGCCCCAGCCTGCCCGGAAGCCGACGATGCCCCAGATCCCCGACGACGCCCCGGCCAGCGCCGCGAACACCACGATCAGCGCGAGGCCGATGATGAGGGTCCTCTTCGCGCCGATCCGGGACGACACCCAGCCGGTCACCAGCATCGCGATCGCGGTCACGACGAGGTAGCTGGTGAACAGCAGCTCGACCTCGGCGTGCGTGGCGTGCAGCTGCCCGGACAGCGACGGCAGGATCGGGTCGACCAGCCCGATGCCCATGAACGAGATGACGCAGGCGAAGGCCACCGCCCAGACGGCCTTGGGCTGGCGGAACGGGCTGGGGGCGTGCGCAGCACCGGATGTTCGGGACATGTCATCGCCTTTCCCCGGGAACGGACCCCGGAGAGATCATGGACGTATCGGACCTGTCGAACATTGCATCACGCAACGTATGTCATGAGCAATGCGAACGACCGTGATCGTGCCCATGTCCCGCTACGGTCGGGGCCCCGACGTCGAGGAGGCCCCGTGCCGCACACCGCCGCCGAGGCCGACCGCCTCGCCCGGCAGGCCGCGTTCCTGGGCGCACTCGCCGCGATCGGCGCCCTGCTCCTGGCCGTGCTCGGCTGGGCCGGTGGCGCGGTCGCGATGTGGATGGGTGTCACGGCCCGCCGCCGCGGCGCGGGGCGCACCGCCGTCGTCGCGATCGCGCTCGGCGCGCTCGGCCTGGTCGCCGGCGTCGGGAACGCCCTGCTGGGCGCCTATCTGTTCCGCTGACCGGTCCGCAGCACCGGCTTGCCCGGGGCCCGGTCCGGTGACTCCAGGTGCGCGTGTGCGGCGGCGACGGCCGCGACGCCGTCGTCCAGGTCGAAGACCCGCTCCACCAGCGGGGTGAGCGTGCCCGCGACGAGCCCGGCGCGGGCGAACGCCTCGGCACGGGCCAGCACCGCCGCGTCGCCGGTGACCTCACGGACATGGAAGCGGCGCAGCCACACCGGCGCGTACCCGGCCGCGGGCAGCGGTGTCGGCTCCCCGGACAGTCCGCCGTGGACGATCACCGCGCCGCCCGGAGCGCAGGCCCGCACCAGCCGGGCGACGCCGGGCCCGCCCTCGGCGTCGAGGACCAGGTCGGCGCCGCCGCCGAGCGCGGACCGCAGCGTCTCGGCGTCGGGCGTGCCGGTCAGCACCTCGGCGGCCCCGGCGGAGCGCAGGACCGTGGCGTGCCGGTCGTCGGGCACGACGGCGACGGCGTGCACCCCGAGGTGCCGCGCGACCTGCAGCGCCGCGACCCCGATGCTGTTCGCCGCGGCCGTGACGACGAGCCGGTCCCCCTCCCGCAGCCGGACGGCGTGGCGGGTCATGCCCCACACGGTCAGCAGCGGCATCCACAGCGCGGCGGCGCCGTCGTCGTCGAGACCGGGCGGGCGGGCCAGCAGCGACCGGACCGGTACGACGGCCTCGTCGGCGTAGACCGGGTGCTCGTTCTGCGACGACGCCGGGATCACGCACACCTCGTCGCCGGGCGCCCAGCCCGTCACACCCGGACCGGTCCCGAGCACGGTGCCCGAGCACTCGCTGCCCAGGCCCGCGGGGAGCACCGGGGCGTCGAGGTAGGTGCCGCGGCGGAAGTTGACCTCGGAGCGGTTGAGCCCGACCGCGTGCACCCGGATCCGCACCTCCCCCGGGCCCGGGGCGCGCAGCGGCAGCCGCTCGATCCGCAGCACCTCCGGGCCGCCCGTGGCGTGGAAGCGGACGGTGCGCACGAGCGGGGACGTCACGACGGACCAGCCTAGGTCCGTGGCGGCCGGTAGGGCACGATGAGCACCGTTGCGCGGGGAAAGGACAGGGATGCGGCGGCGGGTCGAGGTCGGGCTGGAACGGATCACGTTCTTCAGCGACGGGGTGTTCGCCATCGCGATCACGCTGCTGGTGCTGCCGCTGACCGACGCCGAGTTCGGCCCGGGCCCGGTCGCCCCGCAGCTGGTGGAGCTGCTGCCGCGGATGCTCACCTTCGCGCTGAGCTTCGCGGTGATCGGGCGGTACTGGACGGTCCACCACCAGCTGTTCGCCCGCTTCGACCGCGCCGACGCCCGGATGACGACGCTCAACCTCGGCTACCTGTTCGGCATCGCGTTCCTGCCGTTCCCGACGTCGCTGCTCGGCGGGCACGGCGACAGCACCGCGGCCGTCGTGCTCTATGCGGCCACCCTGGTCGTCATCGGCTCGTTCTCCGCCGCGATGTGGGCCTACGGCTCCTACCGCGGCCGCCTGACCCGCGCCGACGTGACCCCGGACGAGGCCCGCCACACGCTGGTCAACGGGCTGGCGCCGGTGGTGTCGTTCCTGCCGTCGCTGGTGATCGCCCCGCTGAGCCCGACCTGGGCGATGCTGTCCTGGCTGCTCACCATCCCGGTCTCGGCCGTCGCGGAGCGGCTGTTCCCCGAGCACCGCGCGGCGCGGGCCCGCGCGCAGGGGGGCACGCCGGACACCGCGTGAGGCTCAGACCTCGTTGCTGATCTCGACGAGGTTCCCGTCCGGATCGCGCAGGTAGACGCTGAGCAGCGGCCCCCGGGCCCCGGTCCGCTCGACCGGCCCCTGCTCGACGGCCACGCCGGCCTCGGCCAGCTCGCGCCGGACCTGCTCGATCGGGTCGAGGGTGATCAGGCACAGGTCGGCGCTGCCCGGAGTGGGCCGCTCGGCCTTCGGCTCGAACTCCCGCCCCGCCTCGTGCAGGTTGATCTTGCTGGGGCCGAAGGCGAGTGCGCGGCGCCCGCCGCCGAACTCGACGGCCTCCATCCCGAGCACCCGGGTGTAGAACGCGACGGTGGCGTCGACGTCGGCGACGGTCAGCACGAGGTGGTCGAGGTGGTCGATGCGCATGCCCGCGATGCTGGCAGCCGGGCCACCCGGACGCAGATCCTCCTGTGGGTGACCGCCACCGCCCCGGACCGTGAGCGGGCACCGGACGTCGACACCCACACGGACCAACCGGGCGGGTCGCTACCGGCGAACGGGCGTTCGTGAATCACCCTTGTACCTGGCCGTGCAGCCGAGTGGAGCGGGACGAGGACGCACGTGGACGACGAGCTGACGACCGGCGGGGAGACCCCGCCCGCGGACACCGCGAGCACCCCGGCGCCCGAACCGCCGAAGCGGAGGCGGGGCAGGCCACCGGGCTCGACGGCCCGCACCACCCGGGTCGTGACCATGACCCTGACCGTCAGCGGTTCCGCCGACGGCGACTGGCAGGCCGAGCTGAAGCAGGGCACCACGTGGGTGGCCCGCGGCCTGCCGGTGACGGCGTCGGCGGTGTCCGCGGCGGCTGCGGCGCTGCACGCCGACCTGTCCGGTCCGGTCGACGAGCTCATCGAGGGCGCCCGGTCGGCGAAGGCCGCGCGGGTGGCGGAGCTGGAGGCCGAGCTGGAGCGGGCGCGCAAGGACCTGGCCGAGCTGGAGCAGTGACCGCGCCGGGGGTGACCGGCGCGGTGGCTCAGCCGAGCAGCGGCCCCAGTGTCGTGGCGTGCTCGCGCAGCAGGGTGACCAGCTCGGGGTCCGGGTCGGCGACCCGGGTCGCCGGGCCGGACAGCGCGAGACCCGCGACGAGCGCCCCGTCTGCGGGCGAACGGACCGGTACGGCCAGGCACCCGCGGTCCGGGCGCAGCTGACCGGTCTGGGTGGCCAGGCCGTCGCGGCGGACGGCGTCGAGGACGGCGTCGAGCGCGTCCGGGTCGGTGACGGTGCGGTCGGTGACCGGGCGCAGGTCGCGGACCAGGGCCCGCCAGTCGGGCTGCTCGGCGAGCAGCAGCCTGCCCAGCGCGGAGGCCTGGGGCAGCCGGGCGAGCAGGTCGGCGTCGCTGGGCGGGTGGTCCGGGTCCGGGTCGAGGACCTGCAGCCGGGCGCCGTCGAAGATCGCCAGGTGCACCCCCCAACGGACCCGGCCGCGCAGGTGGTCGACGACGGTGCGCGCGGCGGTCGGCAGCCGCGGGACCGCGACCGGGGACAGCCGCGCGGCACGGCGCCCGAGCGCGAAGCCGCGCAGGTCGGGCAGCCGGACCAGGTACTCCTCGCCGACGAGCAGGTTCAGCACCCGGTAGGTGGTCGCCGGGGGCAGCCGCAGCGCCGTCGAGATCTCCTTGGCGGTGACCCCGGGTCCGGCCGCGACGACCTCCTCGAGCACCGCGAGCGCGGTCCGCACGGCCCGTGGCTGGCGTCCGCTGATCGGCGCCGGGTCGACCGTCACCGGGCCCGCCCCCAGACGTCGGAGGCGACGGTCTCGTCGTAGACGCCCAGGTCGTGCAGCCGCCCGCGGCGGCGCAGCACGACGGCCCACACCGCACCGGCCGCGAGCGCCACGGCGAGCGCGATCCCGGTGGCCGGGGCGGCGACGACGAACGCGACCAGGGCGGCGACCAGCGACGGGACGGCCACCACCGCGGTCGCGACCGCGGCCGGGGTGAGCTCACCGATGCGACGCAGGAACGCCGGCGCGGCCAGGCAGACCAGCGCGTAGCCGACGAGGAACCCGACCGTCGCGACGCCGAGCAGCGCGGCGAGCACCGTCCCGACCGGAACGCCCAGCGCGACCGGGACGGCGACCGCGAGCGTCGCCGCGGGTGCCCCGAGCCCGACGGCGACGTGCGGGGTGCGGAACCGGCGGTGGGTGCGCCCCAGCGGGCGGGGTACGACGCCGTCGCGGGCCAGGGCGAACAGCACCCGCGACAGCGCGGTGGTCGTCGCGACGGCGCAGGCGAGGAAGGACAGGACGAGGGCGGCGTCGAGCAGCGGGGGGATCCAGGACCAGCCGCGCGCGACGGCGAGGACCTGCACCGGCTGGGTCTGCCCGGCGAGCCCGCCCGGGACGGCGGCGAACCCGGCGACCTGCACCGCGGCCGCGAAGACGTAGAGCACCGCGGTCACCGCCGCGGTCGCCGTGACCGCTCGCGGCACCGACCGGAACGGGCGCCGGGCCTCGGCCCCGAGCGAGGTCGCCATCTCGAACCCGATGAACGCCGCGAGCGCGGGCACCACGCCCGCGGCGACCGCACCCGGACCGGCGGGCGGGGCGGGCGCGCCGGGGCCGGGCAGCGGGCCGCCGACGAGCAGCACCACGAACACCCCGACCAGCACCGCGACCGCGACCGCCTCCACCAGCAGCACCACCCGCGCCGCGGGGCGGACCCCGCGCACGACCAGCGCGGTCACCACCGCGCCGACCGCGACGGCGAGCAGTGCCGACGCGAGCGGCCCGGTCGCCCACGGCCCGCACAGCGGCCCGAGGTAGGCCACGGCTCCCGCGATCGCCGCGCCGCACAGCAACAGGTACCCGGCCAGCGTCGCGATCCCGGCCGCGAACGCCGGTCCGGCGCCGAGGCCCTGCGCGGTCAGCGTGTAGATCCCGCCGGGTGCCGCCATCCGGCGGGTGAACCGGACGACCGAGGCGGCGACGAGCAGCGCGAGCACACCGGCGACGACGAACGACCACACCGTGCCCGCCCCGGCCATGCCCGCGACGATCACCGGGGTGGCCGCCATCGCCGCCGAGGGTGCCGAACCGGCGATCGACTGGGCCGCGACGTCGGCCGGGCCCAGTCGTCGCCGGGCCAGGCCGTGCACCGGTGACCGGTCACGCAACGACGTCACGACGCCCCTCCCCGCCCTCACCGGTGATCCTCGCCCGCGGACACTAGCTCCCCATGTCGACGCCATGACCAGCGACGACGGGTCGAACGAGAAAAACTCCGGCGCCGTTCCCGCAGTGCGGGAACACCACAGCCGGTGATTCGCACCACACGGGATCCGGCGTTGTGCACGGTCCGCGGCACCGGCCACCGTCCCGGCACCCGACGTCCGCCTCGACCGCCAGGAGGAACCGTGAGCGCACCCGCGCCCCGCCCGTCACCACCGTCGCCGTCCCCGGAGCCCGCGGACCGGCACCGTCTGCGCGGGACGCTGGGCGCCGGGTCGATCGTGTTCATGGTGGTCGCCGCGGCCGCGCCGCTGACCGTCGTCGCCGGGACGGTGCCGCTGGGGCTGGCCGCGGGCAACGGTGCCGCGTTCCCGATGACCTTCGTGCTGTGCGCGGTGGTGCTGCTGCTGTTCGCGGTGGGCTTCTGCGCGATGTCGCGGCACGTGCCGGGTGCCGGCGCGTTCTACGCCTACGTCGCCCGCGGGCTCGGTGCCGCGCCGGGCCTGGGCTCGGCCTTCCTCGCGCTGGTCACCTATACCGCGGTGCAGGCCGCGGTCTACGGCTACCTGGGCGCGACCGTCGACGCGCTGGTGCAGCACCACGGCGGGCCCGCACTGCCCTGGTACCTCTACGCGGCCGCGGCGCTCGTCGTCGCCGGGGTGCTCGGCTACCGCCACATCGAGCTGTCCGGCAGGGTCCTGGGCACGCTGCTGGTCGCCGAGGTCGCGATCGTGCTGGTGTTCGACGCCGTCGTCGCCGCGACCGGCGGGCTCGGCTCCGGCCGCTCGACGGCGCTGTTCGTGCCGTCGCAGTTCCTGTCCGGCTCGCTCGGCATCGCGATCATGTTCGCGATCGCCTCGTTCATCGGGTTCGAGGCCACCGCGGTGTTCCGTGACGAGGCCCGCGACCCCGAGCGCACCATCCCCCGCGCGACCTACCTGGCTCTCGTGCTGATCGGCGCGTTCTACACGCTGTCGTCGTGGGCCGTCGTCTCCGCCTGGGGCGACGACGGCGCCGTGGCCCGCGCGACCGAGGACCCCGGGAACATGATCGTCGCGACGATCACCGCGGTGCTCGGCCCGGTCGGCGGCGACCTGGCCCAGGTCCTGCTGGTCACGAGCCTGTTCGCGGCGCTGCTGTCGTTCCACAACGTGCTCTCGCGCTACCTGTTCGCCCTCGGCAACGCCGGCTCGATGCCCCCCGCGCTGGGCCGCAGCCACGCCCGGCATGCCTCGCCGCACGCCGCGTCGGCGGCACAGTCGGGCACCGCGCTGGCGCTGATCGCGGTGTTCGCGGTGACCGGGATGGACCCGGTGACCCAGGTGTTCGCCTGGATGGCCGGGACCGCGACCCTCGGGGTGCTCGCGCTGATGGCGCTGACCTGCGCTGCGGTGCTGGTGTTCTTCCGCCGCTCGCGCGTCGACACCCGGTTCTGGCACACCGCCCTGGCCCCTGCGCTGGGGCTGGCCGGTCTGCTGGTCTGCCTGTGGCTGACCGTCGCGAACTTCCCGACGCTCATCGGCGGCTCCCCCGCCCTGGCCATCGCCATCGGTGGGGTCCTGGTCGCCGCGTTCGTGCTCGGAACGGTCCTGACCCGATTCACGGGTGACCGCCCCGGGACCTTGCCCTCGCCCGACGCGCCCGGAACCGTCACCGGGCACGACACCGCCGGAACCGACCTCCAGGAGGAGACCCGATGACCGCCGTCCAGGAGCCGCGCACCACCGCGAGCCACCCGCTGGCCCCGACCACGGAGGCCGAGGTCACCGTCGTCCGCGAGGTCCTCGCCGCGGCCGGGCTGCTCACCGAGCACGTCCGCTTCGCGTTCTTCGCCCCCGAGGAGCCGCCCAAGTCCGAGGTCCTCGCCCACCCCGACGGCGCCGACGCCGAGCGCAGCTTCCGCGCGGTGCTGCTGGACCTGGGCACCGGCCGCTCCCACGACACGGTCGTCTCGGCCACCCGTCGCGAGCTGGTCTCCTGCCGCGAGCTGGAGCCCGAGCGGGAGGGGCAGCCGCCGATCATCGACTCGGAGTTCGAGTTCATCGAGGACGTCCTGAACGCCTCGCCGGACTGGCTCGCCGCGCTGGAGAAGCGCGGGCTGGAGCCCGCCTCGGTGCGCGCCGTACCGCTGTCGGCCGGTGTCTACGACATCCCCGGGGAGAAGGGCCGCCGCCTCGCCCGCGCCTTCGGGTTCCGCCAGGACCACGAGGCCGACCACGCCTGGGCACATCCCGTGGACGGGCTCGTCGCCTACGTCGACCTCACCGCCCGCACGGTCGACCGGGTGATCGACACCGGTGTCGTGCCGGTGCCCGCGACCAGCGGGAACTTCGACGACCCGGCCGTGCAGGGCGAGCACATGACCTCGCTCAAGCCGATCGAGATCACCCAGCCCGAGGGGCGCTCGTTCACCGTCACCGACGGCCGGGTCCGCTGGGGCAAGTGGGACCTGCGCGTCGGGTTCAACGAGCGCGAGGGCCTGACCCTGCACCAGATCGCCTTCGACGAGCGCCCGATCTGCTATCGCGCCTCGGTCGCGGAGATGGTCGTGCCCTACGCCGACCCGGCGCCGGTGCGGTTCTGGCAGAACTACTTCGACTGCGGCGAGTACATGTTCGCCCGCTACGCCGACTCCCTGCAGCTGGGCTGCGACTGCCTCGGCGACATCCACTACCTCGACGCGGTGGTCGCCGACGACCTGGGCAACCCGCGCACGATCAGCAACGCCATCTGCATGCACGAGGAGGACCACGGCGTCCTCTGGAAGCACACCGACATCTTCACCGGCGCCCGTGAGGTGCGCCGCCAGCGTCGCCTGGTGATCTCGTTCTTCACCCCGATCGGCAACTACGACTACGGCTTCTACTGGTACCTCTACCTCGACGGCACCATCGAGCTGGAGTGCAAGGCGACCGGCATCGTGTTCACCTCCGGCACGCCCGGCGAGTACGCCACCGAGGTCGCGCCCGGCCTGGGTGCTCCGTTCCACCAGCACCTGTTCTCCGCGCGGCTGGACATGACCGTCGACGGCACGGCCAACGCCGTCGAGGAGGTCGAGGCGGTCCGCGTGCCGATGGGCGAGGGCAACGCCCACGGCAACGCGTTCGCCCGCTCGGCGACCCGGCTGACCCGCGAGTCGCAGGCCCAGCGGGACGCCGACCCGGGGTCCGGGCGGGTCTGGCACGTGGTGAACACCGAGAGGACCAACGCCCTGGGTAGGCCGGTCGGCTACGTCCTGCACCCGCACGGGCAGCCCACCCTGCTGGCGGACCCGGCGTCGTCGATCCACGCGCGGGCGACGTTCGCCTCGAAGGCGCTGTGGGTGACCCGCTACGACCCGGCGCAGCGCTACCCGGCCGGTGACTTCGTCAACCAGAACCCGGGTGGGGACGGACTGCCCTCCTGGGTGGCCGCGGACCGTGACCTCGACGGCCAGGACGTCGTGCTGTGGCACACCTTCGGGCTGACCCACTTCCCGCGGCCGGAGGACTGGCCGGTCATGCCGGTCGACTACACCGGCTTCGTCCTGAAGCCCGCCGGGTTCTTCGACCGCAACCCCACCCTCGACGTCCCGCCGGCGCCCACGAGCTGCCACTGACGGCCGCGCGGGTTCCGCGCCGCACGGTGTCCGCACGGCGCGGAACCCGTGCGGCGCCGGCGGCGGTGCCCGGCGACAGGACGCGGTGTGACGACGGCGCGGGGCCGGGCGGGGCGGTGGCGGACTAGGGTCGGTCCCGACCGCTCCACCCCGCAGCACCAGGAGGAACCCGTGGCTCTCGCCGCCGGTGACCAGATCCCCGACGTCACCCTGATGACCCCGTCCGCCGAGGGCCCGAAGCCCGTGCAGAGCGCCTCGGTGCTCGGCACCGGCACGGTCGTGCTGTTCGGTGTGCCCGGCGCGTTCACCCCGGCCTGCTCCGACACCCACCTGCCCGGCTACGTCCTGCGCCGCGACGAGCTCAAGGCCAAGGGCGTCGACACCGTGGCCTGCACCTCGGTCAACGACGCGTTCGTCCTGGAGGCCTGGGCCGAGTCCCGCGGCGCCGGCGACGCGGTGCTCATGCTCGCCGACGGCAACGGCGACTTCGCCAAGGCCGCCGGTCTGGACATGGACGGGTCGAAGTTCGGCCTCGGTACCCGGTCGCAGCGCTACGCCGCGATCATCACCGACGGCGTCGTGCGCTGGATCGGCGTCGAGCCGGTCCCGCCGACCGTCGAGATCTCCGGCGTCGAGTCGGTGCTCGCGCAGCTCTGAGGTTCCGGGCCGACCGGCACGCGGGCCTACACTGGCCCGCGTGCCGAAGGTCCTGGGCTCGCTGGCGACGCACCGCGAGCAGGTGCGCGAGCGGGTGTTCGACGCCCTGCGCGGGCAGCTCTACGAACGTGGCTTCGACACGGTGACCCTGTCCGGGGTCGCCGCGGCCGCCGGCGTGGGGCGCACGGCGCTCTACAACCACTTCCCCGACCGCCAGGCCCTGCTCGTCGCGTTCGTCGAGCACGAGGCGGAGCGCTACGTCGCCGAGCTCGACGCCGCGCTCGCCGAGGCCGCGGACCCCCGCGAACGGCTCGCCGCCTTCGCCCGGCTGCAGCTGCGCCGCCTCGCCGAGTTCCACCTCCCGCCCGGCCAGGCGCTGGCCGGTGCCCTCGACCCGGCCGCCTACCGGCGGATCGCCGCGCACGCCGACCCGATCTCCGACCGGCTGGTGGCCGTCCTCCGGGCCGGCGCCGCCGACGGCTCGATGGTCGACGACGACCCGCACGTGCTCGCCTCCGTGGTCTCGGCCGCGCTGTCGAGCCGTCGGATCGTCGAGGTCGAGCCGGACGCGCTGGACGCGACGGTGGAGACCGCGGTGGCCGCCGTGTTGCGAGCGGTCTCGACGATTGTCCACGACTGAGGCTAGCCTTACCCGCATCCAGCCCCTAGCATCGTGATCTGACACGGTGTCAGATCCGGCGCCGTACTGTCGCACCAGACGTCACGTCACGGGAGGGCCGATGGACGCCACGACCCCCATCACGGGCACGCTGTCCGCCGATCTCCGCCAGGCCACCTGGGCGGTGCACGAGCGGGCCCACCGGTGCAGCTACTTCGGGGCGCTGTTCGACGGTGATCTCCCGTTGGACGCCTACACCCTGCTCGCCGAGCAGTACGTCGCGATCTACACCGCGCTGGAGGAGGCCGGGGACGCCCTGGCCGCCGACCCGGTCGCGGCCCCGTTCGTGATCGACGAGCTGCGCCGGGTGCCCGCCCTGCACGCCGACCTCGACGCCCTCGGCGGCGGCGTCCCGCGGGTCCTGCCCTCCACGGCGGCCTACGTGGCGCGGCTGCGCGAGGCCGCTTCGGACCCGGCGCTGTTCGTGGCGCACCACTACACCCGCTACCTGGGTGACCTGGCCGGCGGCCAGGTCGTCGGGAAGGTCCTGCAGCGCACCTACGGCATCGAGGGCCCCGGGCGGCTGTTCTACGACTTCAGGGCCCTCGGCAGCCCGTCGGCGTTCCGGACCCGGTACCGCGCCCTGCTCGACGACGCGGCCTGGACCCCGGCGCAGCGGGGCCGGCTGCTCGCCGAGGCGGTGCACGCCTTCGAGCTGAACATCGCCGTCCTCACCGAGATGGCCGAGGATGTCGGGCTCGCGCAGCCGCTGGCGTCCTGAGCCGGAATCGGGGGAACTAGGATCGACGCCCGTCCCCCGACCACCGATCCCAGGAGTGTCCCGGTGTCCAGCCCCGGCATCGACCCGGACGAGCTCGCGACCGCGCTGAAGGTACTGGCCCGGGTCGACGAGCTGCCACCCGAACACCCCGACGCCGTGGTCGTCCGGCGGGCGACCGCGGGGATCTGGAAGTCGGTGCGGCTGCGGCGCCGCGCCGAGAAGCGGCAGGCCGAGAAGTCCTCCGACGAGGCCGTCACCGCCGCCACCGCGACCGGCGCGGCCGGGCGCATCGACGACGAGACCGCCGGCATCCCACTGGTGTCGAACACCCCCGGCGCGACCGCGGGGACGCTGCACCGCGCCCGCGGCTGCTACGTGTGCAAGACGCGCTACACCGTCGTCGACGCCTTCTACCACCAGCTGTGCCAGGACTGCGCCGCCGCGCACCGCGCCCACCGCAACGCCCGTACCGACCTGTCCGGGCGCCGCGCGCTGCTCACCGGCGGCCGCGCCAAGATCGGGATGTACATCGCGCTGCGGCTGCTGCGCGACGGCGCGCACCTCACCATCACCACCCGTTTCCCGCGCGACGCCGCCCGCCGCTTCGCCGCGCTGCCCGACTCGGCGCAGTGGCTGCACCGGCTGCGGGTGATCGGGGTGGATCTGCGTGACCCGGGCCAGGTCGTCGCCGTCGCCGACGAGGTCGCCGCCGCGGGGCCGCTGGACATCCTGGTCAACAACGCCGCGCAGACGGTGCGCCGCTCCCCCGGCTCGTACTCCGCGCTGGAGGCCGCCGAGCACGAGGAGCTGCCCGCGGGCGAGCTGCCGGAGATCGTGTCGTTCACCAGTGCCTCGCGCGAGCACCCGCTCCTGCTGGCCGGCGCGGTCCCGGGCGGGCGCGACCTGGCCGCGCTGGCGACGACGGCCCGTTCGGCGTCGCCGGAGCGGATGGCCGCCGGCACCGCGGTCGACGCGGGCGGGCTGCTGCCCGACACCGCGGCGGTCAACAGCTGGGTCGACCACGTCCAGCACGTGGACCCGCTCGAGCTGCTCGAGGTGCAGCTGTGCAACCAGACGGCGCCGTTCGTGCTGGTCTCGCGGCTGCGCCCGGCGATGGCGGCGTCGAGCGCCCGCAACAAGTACGTCGTGAACGTCTCGGCGATGGAGGGCGTGTTCGGACGCGGCTACAAGGGGCCCGGGCACCCGCACACGAACATGGCGAAGGCCGCGCTGAACATGCTGACCCGCACCAGCGCGGGCGAGATGTTCGCGACCGACCGGATCCTGATGACCGCGGTGGACACCGGCTGGATCACCGACGAGCGTCCGCACCCGATGAAGCTGCGCCTGGCCGAGGAGGGGTTCCACGCCCCGCTCGACCTCGCCGACGGCGCCGCCCGGGTCTACCACCCGATCGTCGCCGGGGAGGCCGGCGAGGACCTGCACGGAGTGTTCCTGAAGAACTACCGCGTGTCCTCCTGGTAGAGGGGTCCACCCGTCACTGTCGGGGGCCGCCGCTACCGTGCGGTCCGTGCTGGAGATCCATCGGGCCGAACGCGCCGACACCCTCGTCGAGGCGCTCGCCGACGTCCTGGCGGCCGGCTCGGGCGACCCGTTCGCGGCCGAGACCGTCGCGGTCCCCGAGCGCGGGGTGGAGCGCTGGCTGGCCCAGCGGCTCGCGCACCGGCTCGGTGCGGGGACGGGCAGCGGCGGGGTCTGCGCGAACGTCCGGTTCCCGGCGCCGGCCGCGCTGCTCGGCGGGGTCGTCGCGCACGTCACCGGCACCGACCCGGCGACCGACCCGTGGTCGCCCGGCCGGTCGGTGTGGCCGCTGCTGGAGCTGATCGACGAGGCCGTCGCGAATCCCGGGGACGACCGGTTCACCGCTCTCGCCGCGCACCTGGAGCGGGGTGGGCACGGCCGCCGCTACGCACTCGCCCGCACGCTGGCCGGGCTGTTCGGCTCCTACGCCACGCACCGCCCCGAGCTGCTGCGCCGCTGGCGCGCCGGGGAGGACGCGGTGCCCGCCGACCTGGTGTGGCAGCCGGAGCTGTGGCGCCGCCTGCACGCCGCGCTCGGGGTGCCCGGTCCCGCCGAGCGCCTCGACGACGCGGTGGCCCGCCTGCGCGGAGGCGCCGACCCGGGCTCCGAGGTCGGGCCGCGGCTGTCGCTGTTCGGCCCGACCCGGCTGGCCGCCGAGCACCTGACCGTCCTGGAGGCCCTCGCGGCGCACCGGGAGGTCCACCTGTGGCTGCCGCACCCGTCGCCGGCGATGTGGGAGGCGGTGCGCGCCGCGCGGACACCGGGGGTGCCCTCGCGCGCCGCCGACACCAGCGCCGAGGCCGTGCGTCATCCGCTGCTGCGCTCGCTCGGCCGGGACACCCGGGAGCTGGCCCTGCGGCTCCCCGCGGCCGGGCCCGGCGTGACCGACACCCACCACCCGGCCCCCGCCGGGACCGGCGCGCCGACCCTGCTGCGCCGCCTGCAGACCGCCCTGCGCGACGACGCCGTGCCGCCCGCCCCGGAGGACCGTCCCCTGCTCGACGCGGACGACCGCAGCGTCGCACTGCACTCCTGCCACGGCCCGGACCGGCAGGTGGAGGTGCTGCGCGAGGTGCTGCTCGGCCTGCTCGCCACCGACCCGGACCTGGAGCCGCGCGACATCATCGTCATGTGCCCGGACATCGAGGTGTTCGCGCCGCTGATCACCGCCTCGTTCGGCCTCGCCCCGGACGCGGACTCCCCCGACGGTGCGGGCCCCTCCCGCGAGGAGCTCCACCCCGGGCACCGGCTGCGGGTGCGTCTGGCCGACCGCGCCCTGCGCCAGGCGAACCCGCTGCTGGGCACGGTGTCGTCGCTGCTGGAGCTGGCCGGGTCCCGGGTCAGCGCCTCCCAGGTGCTCGACCTGGTCGCCTCCGCCCCGGTGCGGCGCCGTTTCCGCTTCGACGACGACGCGCTGGAGCGGCTGTCCGAGCTGGTCACCGCGGCCGGGGTCCGGTGGGGGCTCGACGCCGCGCACCGGCGGCCCTACCGGCTCGACGGGGTCGAGCAGAACACCTGGCGGGCCGGGCTGGACCGGATGCTCGTCGGCGTCGCGATGGCCGAGACCCCCGGCGCCCCGGCCTGGCTGGGCACCGCGCTGCCGCTGGACGAGGTCGACTCCTCCGACGTGGACCTCGTCGGGCGGCTCGCCGAGCTCGTCGACCGGCTCGCGACCGTGCTCGGTGCGCTGCGCGGCCCGCAGCCGCTGTCGGTCTGGGTGGACGCGCTGGTCGAGGGGCTGTCCGCACTGACCGACACCACCCCGACCGACGCCTGGCAGGCCGGGCAGGCCCGCGCGGAGCTGGCCGACGTCGTCGCCTCCGCGGGGCCGCAGGCCGCCACGGTCGACCTCGACCTGCCCGACGTGCGCGGCCTGCTCGCCGAGCGGCTGCGCGGACGGCCCAGCCGGGCCAACTTCCGGACCGGGACGCTGACCGTCGCGACGCTGGTGCCGATGCGGGCCGTCCCGCACAAGGTCGTGTGCCTGCTGGGCTGCGACGACGGGGTGTTCCCCCGCGCCGGCGCCCCCGACGGCGACGACGTGCTGGCCCGCGACCCGGTCGTCGGCGAGCGGGACCCGCGTGGGGAGGACCGCCAGCTGCTGCTCGACGCGATCTGCTCGGCCACCCGGCACCTGGTGGTGGTGTCCTCCGGGGCCGACGAGCGCACCGGCGCCGACCGGCCGCCGTCGGTGCCGGTCGGGGAGCTGTGCGACGCGATCGACGCCTGCGTGCGGACCGGCACCGAGGCGACCGCGTCGCAGGCGCTGCGGGCCCGGCACCCGCTGCAGCCGTTCGACCGGCGCAACTTCACCTCCGGCGCGCTGCTGGCCGCCGGGCCGTTCAGCTTCGACCGGGCCGCACTGCGCGGTGCCGAGGCCGCGGCCGGGCCGCGCACCGTGACCCCGCTGTTCGGCGCGGACCCGCTGCCCCCGCCGGAGGACCCGCCGGACGGGGTGGTCGAGCTCGACGAGCTGGTCGCCTTCGTCGAGCACCCGGTGCGGGCGTTCCTGCGCCAGCGGGTGCGGGTACTGCCGCCGGAGGAGAACGTCGAGCCCGACGACGCGCTGCCGGTCGAGCTCGACGGCCTGGCCACCTGGAAGATCGGGGACCGGCTGCTGACCGACCGGCTCGCCGGGGCGGCACCGCAGGCCGTCGCCCGGGCCGAGACGCTGCGCGGTGACCTGCCGCCCGGCGGGATCGGACACCGGGTGCTCACCGAGGTCGGCGGGCAGGTCGAGCCCCTGGTCGCCGTCGCCGCGGCGGTCGCGACCGGCGAGGCGGGATCGCAGGACCTCGTCGCGCAGCTCACCGGCACACCCGAGGACGGCCGCGCCGTCGCCGGGACGGTGCCGGGCCTGCACGGCGACGTCGTAGTGCGCGTCGAGTACTCGCGGCTCAAGGCCAAGCACCGGCTGCGGGCGTGGGTGCAGCTGCTCGCGCTCACCGCCGCGCACCCCGCCCGGTCCTGGACGGCGGTGACCGTCGGGCGCGGCC
>NZ_JAMXSG010000114.1:0-17014 GCF_024124365.1 Pseudonocardia sp. McavD-2-B | reverse complement strand
CCGCGCCCGTCCTCGCCGCGCTGGCCGGCACCCTCGGCGGCCCGGTCGACGACGTGCTGCTCGGCAACGTCTTCGGCCCCGGTGGCAACCCGGCCCGGGTCGCGGCGCTCGCCGCCGGGCTCGGCGACGACGTGCCCGGCATGACCGTGGACCGGCAGTGCGCGAGCGGGCTGGCCGCGATCCTCACCGCCGCCGCGGGCATCCGCGCCGGGGACGGCGCCGGCTACCTCGCCGGGGGCGCCGAGTCGCCGTCGACCGCACCTGCGCGGACCTGGGCCGACGGCACCGTCTACACCCGCGCGCCCTTCGCCCCGACCGGCGACCCGGACCCGGACATGGGGCCCGCCGCCGACGACGTCGCCGCCCGGGCGGGCCTCTCCCGCCGGCGGCTCGACGCGTTCGCCGCCCGCAGCCACGCCCGCGCCGTCGACGCGCAGCGCTCCGGCCGCTTCGACGACGAGCTGGTCCCGGTCGGTGCCGTGCTCACCGACGAGCGTCCCCGCGACCGCTTCACCCCCGAGCGGCTCGCCCGGTTCCGGCCCGCGTTCACCCCCGGCGGCGTGCACACCGCCGCGAACTCCTGCGGGGTGAACGACGGGGCCGCCGCCGTCGCGCTGGTGCCGGAGTGGCGCCGCCGGGAGCTGGGCGTGCCCGGCCTCGCGCTGGTCTCGGCCGCCACCCGGGGCTGCCCCCCGGCCGACCTCGGGCTCGGCGCCGTCCCCGCCCTCGCCGCGCTCCGCGACCGGCCGCGGTCCCCGGACGCCGTCGAGTTCACCGAGGCGTTCGCCGGACAGGCGCTGGCCTGCCTCGACGCGGCCGGGATCGACGGGCACCGGGTGAGCCCGGACGGCGGCGCGATCGCGCTCGGCCACCCCTGGGGCGCCTCCGGCGCGGTGCTGGTCGTGCGGCTGTTCCACCGGCTCGTCGTACAGGGCCGCGGCGAGACCGGGATCGCGGCGCTGTCCTCCGGCGGCGGCCTCGGCGTCGCGACGAGCTGGCGGGTGGTCCGGTGATCGAGTTCGAGGCGGTCGGGCACCGCTACGGCGAGCGCACCGTCCTCGACGGCGTCACCCTCACCCTCGCCGAGCCCCGGGTCGCGCTGGTCGGCGCGAACGGCTCCGGCAAGTCCACGCTGGCCCGGACCGTGAACGGGCTCGTCGCACCGAGCTCGGGCACCGTCCGCGTCGACGGCCGCGACCCCGCCCGCGACGGTGCCGCCGTCCGCCGCCGGGTCGGGTTCGTCTTCAGCGACCCGGACTCCCAGATCGTCATGCCGACCGCCGGTGAGGACGTCGCGTTCTCGCTGCGCCGGACCGTGCGCGACCGGGCGGAGCGCGCCCGGCTCGCCGCGGAGACGCTCGCCGGGTTCGGGCTGGGCGACCACGTCGAGCACCCCGCGCACCAGCTCTCCGGTGGGCAGAAGCAGCTGCTCGCGCTGGCCGCGGTGCTCGTGCTGGATCCGGACGTGCTGGTCTGCGACGAGCCGACCACCCTGCTCGACCTGCGCAACAAGCGCGCCTTCGCCGACCGGCTCGCCGGGCTGCGCCAGCAGGTCCTGCTCGCCACGCACGACCTGGACCTGCTGACGGGCTTCGACCGCGTCGTCGTCCTCGACGGCGGGCGGGTCGTCGCCGACGACGAGCCCGGTCCGGCCGTCGCGTACTACCGCAGGCTCTGCGGCTCGTGACCCCGCTGGGGCTCTACGCGCCCGGTGACAGCCTGCTGCACCGGGCCCCCGCCGGGCCGTCGCTGCTCGTGGTGCTGGCCCTCGCGGTCGGGGCGGTGCTCACCGAGGACCCGCGGGTGCTCGGCGGGCTGTGCCTGGCCGTCGCCGCCGGCTACCTGGTCGCCCGGATCCCGTGGCACCGGGTCCGGCCGGTGCTGCGCACGCTGGTGCTGCTGGCCGTGCTGCTCGGGGCGGTCCAGTGGTGGCTGCTCGGGCCGGAACGGACGCTGGTGGTCGTGCTCCGGCTGGTCGCCGCGATGGGCGCGGCGACCCTGTTCACCCTCACCACCCGGGTGGACGACCTGGTCGGCGCCGTGGAGCGGGGGCTCGGCCCACTGCGCCGGTTCGGTCTCGCACCCGAGCGCCTCGGCCTTCTCGTCGGACTGACGGTGCAGTCGATCGGGACACTGTCCGGCATCGCGGGGCAGGTCCGGGCCGCGGCGAAGGCGCGCGGGGCGGACCGGTCCCCGACGGCGTTCGCGGTGCCGTTCCTGGTGCGGACGCTGCGGCACGCGGACGCGCTCGGTGAGGCACTGGCCGCGCGCGGGTGGGGCGACGACGAACCCGACGACCGGCCCGGATCACGAAAGATGGACTAAGCTGGACCAGGTCCGACGGACGGAGGCACCGTGACCGCCGAGTTCAACATCCACGAGGCCAAGACCCACCTGTCCCGACTGCTGGAGCGCGTCGCCGCGGGCGAACACATCGTCATCTCCCGCGCCGGGACGCCCGTGGCGGACCTGGTGCCGCACCAGCGCCGGACCGTGCGCCTGGGCGGGCTGCGCGGCCGCGTCCGCTACGACGACGCCGACTTCGAGGGCGTCGACCAGGACATCCAGGCCATGTTCTACGGCGACGATGCTGCTCCTCGATAGCCAGGCCCTGCTGTGGGTCCTCACCGACAGCGAACGGCTCGGCCCGAAGGCCCGTGAGGTCGTCGGGGCCGCGACCGCGGTCCACGTCTCGGCGGCATCGGTCTGGGAACTCACCATCAAGGCCATGCTGGGGAAGCTCGACGTCCCGGCCGGGCTCCCGGAGCTGCTGGAGGAACAGGGGCTGGTCGTCCTGGACGTGACGGCCGCCCACGCCGAGGGCCTGCGTGCCTTCCCCGAGCTCGTCCGCCACGACCCGTTCGACCGGCTCATCATCGCTCAGGCGGACCAGGACGGCATGCAGCTTCTCACCGCGGACCGGGTCCTGCTCGGGCTCGGACGGAGCTTCGTCGTCGACGCGACCCGCTGACCGGGAGGACCCGATGACCGCACTGCGCGACCATGTGATCCCCCGCCCCGAGGGCGACCTGCACGTCCACCTCGCGGGCGAGTCCGGCCCACCCGTGCTGCTGCTGTCCGGGGCCGGCCTCGACAACGCGCTGCTCAGCTGGCACCACCTGATCCCCGACCTCGCCCGCGACCACCGCGTCATCGCCCCCGACTGGCCGAAGCAGGGGCGCAGCCGGCCGTGGCGGGGCCGGGCCGGCCACGACGTGCTGCTCCGGACGGTCGTCGACGTGCTGGACGACCTCGGCGTCGAGCGTGCTGCGGTCGTCGGGCTCTCCCAGGGCGGCGCCCTCGCACTGGCCACCGCGATCGAGCACCCGGAGCGGGTGGAACGCGTGGTGGCGCTCGCTCCGGCCGGGACACTGAGCTTCCCGCCGGGGCTGCACCAGCTGTTGTGGCTGACCGCGCGGGTGCCGCTGCTCTCGCGGACCCTGCCGAACCTGGCGTTCCGGAGCCGGGCGGCGGTCACCGCGTTCACCCGGCGCGCGCTCTTCGGCGACGCAGGCCGCGTGGCCGACCTCGACGGGATCGTCGATCAGATCCTGGGCGAGGCCCGGGCCCGGAACGCGGGCAGCTCCGACTGGCAGAACGACTCGATCGGGTTCCGCCGGATGCGGGTCGACCTGCGCCCCCGGCTCCCGGAGATCCGCTGCCCCGCCCTGTTCGTGCAGGGCGACCGGGATGCGGGCGTCCCCGTCGCGACGACGCGCGCGGCGGCCGCGGCCGTCCCGGGCGCCCGGTTCGTGGTGCTGCCCGGCCGTGGCCACTGGTCCAACCGGGAGTCCCCGGACGAGGTGAACGCGCTGGTCAGGGAGTTCCTCGACGGTTAGGGCGCCGCGCGGTCCAGGCCCCGCATCTCGCGCAGCGCGTCGGCGAGGGTCCGGCACCCCAGCGACTGCAGCACCGCCCCCTCCACCTCGACGGTCAGCCGGGCGAAGTACTCCGCGGCGTTCGTCGTCACCGGGCAGACGTGCTCGCTCTCCGGGCGGCACGCCCAGAGCGGCTTCTCCCCCACCGCGCAGCGGTAGATCTCGGCCAGGGTGATCTCCCCGGCCGGCCGGGCGAGCCGGGCACCCCCGCTGCGCCCCCTGCTGGACTCGACGAGGCCGTGCACCCCGAGCGGCACCAGCAGCTTGCGCACCACGCTGGCGTTCGTGCCGAGTGCCTCGGCGAGCCGTCCGGAGCTGACGGTCGGACTGTCGCCCTCGGCCGCGGCGGCGAGGTACAGCATCGCCTGCAGGGCACTGGAGAACCGGATGTCCAGCACGACCTCACCTCCCGTCCCGGGCCGCCAGCGTACCCGTCGCGCCCGAAAAGGTGGTGGTCACTGTTGCAGTTCACGGAGCCATATGTATCTTTGATCAGAACCATTTGACGCCTCCGCCCGGACCCGCCGACGTGCCTGGACGGCCCACCCCTCAGGAGTGCCTCGTGTCCACCCGCGCCGCACGGCTTCTCGGCCGCCCGTACACCCTCGGCTCCGCGGAGCTGCCCAACCGCATCGTCATGGCCCCGATGACCCGGGCGTTCTCCCCCGGCGGTGTCCCCGGCACCGACGTGGCGGCCTACTACGCGCGCCGTGCCGCCGCCGGTACCGGCCTGATCATCACCGAGGGCACCTACATCGACGACCCCTCCGCGGGCGACGTCGCCGCCGTCCCGCGCTTCCACGGCGAGGCGTCGCTGGCCGGGTGGGCGGACGTCGTCGAGGCGGTGCACGGGGCGGGTGGCCGGATCATGCCGCAGATCTGGCACGTCGGGATCACCCGCGAGGCCGGGAAGCCGCCGTTCCCCGAGGCGCCGTCGGTCGGCCCGTCCGGCATCGCGCTCGACGGCACCGAGGGCGCCGGTACCGCGCTAGACCTCGCCGGGATCGACCGGATCATCGGCGCGTTCGCCGAGGCCGCGGCGCAGGCCGAGCGGATCGGTTTCGACGGTGTCGAGCTGCACGGCGCGCACGGCTACCTGATCGACGAGTTCCTGTGGGAGCGGACCAACCGCCGCACCGACGGCTACGCCGGCGGCGCCGCCGAGCGGGCCCGCTTCGCGGCCGAGATCGTCGCCGCCGTCCGCGAGCGCGTCGCCCCCGACTTCCCGGTCGTGTTCCGGTTCTCCCAGTGGAAGGCCGGTGCCTACGACGCGCAGCTCGCCCGGACCCCCGACGAGCTGGCCGACGTGCTGACCCCGCTCGCCGACGCCGGGGTGACCGCGTTCCACGCGTCCGGGCGCCGCTACTGGGAGCCGGAGTTCCCCGAGGCCGACGCCGAGCTGAACATCGCCGGGTGGACGCGCAAGGTCACCGGCCTGCCGACGATCACCGTCGGCTCGGTCGGCCTGGACCAGGTCTTCGCCCCGGAGATGTTCTCCGGCGGCGACGCGCACGCCGACGTCAGCGGCGTCGAGAAGCTCCTCGACCGGCTGGAGGACGACGAGTTCGACCTCGTCGCCGTCGGCCGGGCGCTGCTGGCCGACCCCGAGTGGGCCCGCAAGGTCCTCGACGGCCGCGAGTCCGCGCTGGTGCCCTTCACCAAGGCGGCACTGGGCACCCTGCACTGAGCGGTTCGCTCAGATCAGGTCCCAGGTCAGCGGGGTGCCGCGGGCGACGTCGCGGGCGAAGGTCCGGCCGAGCACGGTGCCGATCGTGTCGGTGTGCAGGCCACCGGCCGGACGGATCGACCGCAGGTTGTCCGCGGCCACCCGCTCCCCCCGGCGGTGACGTCCGCGACCCACCCACAGCGACTGGCACTGGGCGAGGTCATCCCGCTCGAACTCGCGGGACTCGAACCGGGCCGGAGCCATGGCTCGCTACCTTACGTCGGTCTTGGTGCCCCAGAAGCTAGCCCGATCGACCTAGCTCGCACTTCGGGGGAACACCCGGAATTGCCCTTCAAGCGAGTTGCCAACTCCGTCAGCTCTCCAGCCAGCAGCAGGCGGGGCCGGTCCGCAGATCCAGCTAAGCTAATCGCAGTTACTCAGCCCCCCTCCAAGCAGTGCAAACTCAGTCACTCCCCGAGCCGGACAGTGAACATCAGCTGGCGATGCCAGCCGCCACTGCCCCGCGACAGCGGACTACGCGCCGATTACGCTAGCCCACACTGATCTCACAAACAGCGGAACCGCAACAAGGCCACTGTCGACAGAAACCGGGCATCCCACTTCAGATCCGAACATCGATCGAATCGACAGAGGAATGCCGTCCGCGCCGAGAGGACCCACTAACGAGGCGCCCTTCCTCGTAAGCTCTTAATCGGGGTATCCCATCCCTGCTCCAGAAGATGCAGGACGGAGTTCTTGTCCGTACTTCG
The DNA here is from genome assembly GCF_024124365.1 of Pseudonocardia sp. McavD-2-B. NCBI lineage: Bacteria > Bacillati > Actinomycetota > Actinomycetes > Pseudonocardiales > Pseudonocardiaceae > Pseudonocardia > Pseudonocardia sp. McavD-2-B. Next base: position 10,700 of record NZ_JAMXSG010000114.1, on the reverse strand, counting down.
ATGCTCTGTTCCAGGGCCCGACTGGATCACAGGCCGAACCTCACCGGCCAGCAGACGAATCCAACCCGCAGCAAACAGACGCACAGCTTCCTCTTGAAGCCTGTTGTACGAGGTGCGAAGAGTGTCCACAGAGTCATCGAGTTCAACCTCGGATTGCAAGACAATTCGACCGGTATCCAGTCCCTTATCCATCTCGTGAACCGTCACACCCGAGGGCGTGTCGTCGAGTATCGACCACAAGTTGGGATCCGCCCCCCGTCCATACGGCAAGAGAGAGATATGAACGTTATAGATCCGGCCTTCTAGCAGGTCGATAACGTCTGGGCGTACAATTCTCCTGTAACCATGACTAACGACCAGTGCCGGCGAGAGCCTCCTTACATCTTCAACTTCAAATCTATCGGATGCACCCATGACAACTAAGTCGCCTACCGATCGCAGCAGAAACTCGCGCACAAGCGAGCCGTCTGCACCCAGAAATACGATCGGACGACTACTGGAATCAGTCAGATGAGATCCCACGTTAGCGGGGTTCCCTTCTTAACAGCTACGGAGAAACGGCGCCCACGAACGCGAAGAATTTCGTTCGGCTCAAGACCGCCCGCTGGCCGGATTGAACGAACATTGGAAGCACTGACTCTGTCTCCCTGTTCGACATCTTGAACAACGTAGAGTGATCGCCTCAGTCCGAGCATTGTCGCCTCAGACTCGCGGGGCCCGAACCGGGCCAGGCCCATCGCGCGTCGTGCCACGTCGGTCTCGGTGACCAGCGACGCCAGCTCGGCGGGCTCCAGGGAGAAGTCGGAGTCGACGCCGCCGTCGGCGCGCTGCAGCGTCACGTGCTTCTCGATCGCGACCGCGCCGAGCGCCACCGCGGCGACCGGTACCCCGATGCCCGGGGTGTGGTCGGAGAGCCCGATCGGGACGCCGAACGCCTCGCGCAGCGCCGGGATCGTCTGCAGGTTCGCGTCGACCGGGTCCGCCGGGTACGAGGCGGTGCAGGCCAGCAGCACGATCTGCGTCGCACCGCCCTCCCGGGCGGCGGCGACGGCGGCGTCGATCTCGGCCAGCGTCGCCATCCCGGTGGAGATCACCATCGGCTTGCCGGTCGCGGCCATCGCCCGGATCAGCGGCAGGTCGACCAGCTCGGCCGAGGCCACCTTGTACGCCGGCGCGTCGAGGGACTCCAGCAGCTCGATCGCCGTCGGGTCGAACGGCGAGGAGAACGGCACGAGCCCGTGCTCACGGGCCCGGGCGAACAGCGGCTCGTGCCACTCCCACGGCGTGTGCGCCTGCTCGTAGAGCTGGTACAGGTTCCGCCCGCCCCACAGGCCGTGGTCGTCGCGGATCCGGAAGGCCGGGCCGTCGGCGTCGATGGTGATCGTGTCGGCCCGGTAGGTCTGGAACTTCACCGCCTGCGCCCCGGTGCCGGCGATCGCGTCGACGATCTCCAGTGCCCGGTCCAGCGAGCCGTTGTGGTTGCCGGAGACCTCCGCGATGACGAACGGTCGCTCGCCGGGGCCCACGCGGTGGCCGCCGATCTCGATCGGGTCCGGGGTGCGCATGCGCGCCACTCTACGAGCGCCGCGCGAGCACCATCACCTCGGACACCGTGCCCTCGGAGTCCTGGCCGTAGAGCCCGGCGTCGGAGTCGACGAGCTCGAACTGGTCGAACATCTCCAGGTAGCGGTGGCGCAGCATGGGCTCGCGGACGTTCGGCTTGCCGGTCGGGGAGTTGCGCAGCAGCAGCCAGCGGGCGCCCAGGTCGGTGACCAGGCTCGCGTAGTTCGCGACGACGTCGGGCTCCATCTCCTGGAAGGAGATGAAGTTGGCGAACAGGTCGACGTTCCCGGTGAGCCGGGGCAGCTGCCAGGAGCAGAGCACCGTCGCCGGCTGCTCCAGCTCGTCGATCACGATCTTCTCGCGCCCGCGGGTGGCGGCGTAGTCCAGAACCTTCTCCGGCCCGAGCGCCTCGCGCAGGTAGTGCGTGGCGACGGCGGCGACCGGCGGGATGTCGACGTCGATGTAGCGCAGACCGGGGTTGCCCGACAGCAGGATCTCGCCGAGCGTGCCGAACCCGCCGCCGATCTCCAGGACGGTCGAGACGTCGAGGTCCGGCACGGCACGCTTGAGCATGACCAGCCCGCGCAGGTAGTTCAGCGACGACCGGCTGAACCGGCGGCCGTCGAACACCAGCTGCTCGGCCGGGGCGCCGGCGGTCGACTCGCTGAACCCGGCGAGCGACGGCGACCGGTCGGCCGGGTCGAGCGCGGTCACCGTGGCGTGGTGGGCCCGGGCGACGGGCACCTGGTCGATCCGCTCGCGCAGCAGCGTCCCGGGGCCGCCCGCCAGACCGAAGGCCCGCGACAGGGCGGCCGCCGGGCGGGACACCGGCGCGTACTGCGGGGCGTAGAAGTAGGTGGCCGAGGGGTGCCTGCGGAACTCCGCGAACCCGCGTTCGCGCAGGTCGGCGACCACCTTCTCCAGGCCGGTCTTCCAGAAGTCCGTCGGCCGGTACAGCTCCGGCGCGCCGTCCAGGTCGGCCAGCATCAGCTCGAGCAGCGTCCTCGGGTCCATGTGACCGACGGTACGGATTGTCACGTTCGCCCCGTGTCCCCACCTACCGTCGGTCAGCGCCCGTCGCCGGAGCGATAGCCTCTGTGCGGCGGCTGTGAACGGCCGCCCCGCAGTGACGAGGGAGTGGGACGTGGTCGCCGACACCGGCACCTGGGTGGTGGTCCCCGTGTACAACGAGGACACCGTCATCGCCGACGTCGTCGCGGAGATCCGCACGAGCTTCCCGAACGTCGTGTGCGTCGACGACGGCAGCCGGGACTCCTCCGCCGAACGCATCGCCGGCACCGAGGCGCACCTGGTGCGGCATCCGATCAACCTCGGGCAGGGCGCGTCGCTGCAGACCGGGATCGACTACGCGCTCCGTGGCGGGGCCGAGCGGATCGTCACTTTCGACGCCGACGGCCAGCACGACGTCGCCGACGCCGTCCGGATGGCCGCGATCCTGCGCAGCGGCGAGGCCGACGTCGTCCTCGGGTCGCGCTTCCTGGAGTCGACCGAGCCGGTGCCGCCGCTCAAGCGGCTGGTGTTGCGCACCGTCGCGGCGCTGTCCCCGGCCAGCCGCAAGCTCAAGCTCACCGACGCCCACAACGGGCTGCGGGCCATGAACCGGGCGGTCGCCGAGGACCTGCGGATCACCATGAACGGGATGGCGCACGCGTCGGAGATCGTCGCGTCACTCGCCCGGTCGTCGTGGCGGATCCGCGAGGTTCCGGTCACGATCCGCTACACCGAGTACTCACGATCCAAGGGCCAGTCGCTGTTCAACGGGGTGAACATACTGTTCGACCTGTCGGTACGGCAGCGATGACCCAGGAGGCGAACACCGTGATCCTGCAGATCCTGCTCCTGGCCGCCGCGGTCGGCGCGCTCGTCTACTTCGTGCGCAGCGGCCAGAGCGTCGGCGTGCGGGCGAGCAAGCGGATCGCCTTCGGCGCGTTCATCGTGCTGAACATCTATGCGGTCCTGCGTCCCGACGACCTGACCTACCTGGCCCGGGCGGTGGGCATCGGCCGTGGCACGGACCTGCTGGTCTACCTGCTCGTCGTCGCGTTCGTGTTCGGCATGCTGAACACCTACCTGCGGGACCGCGAGATCAGCCAGCACCTGACGAACCTGGCCCGCCAGATCGCCGTCCGGGACGCGGAGCTGACCCGGCGGGAGAAGGACCTGGAGCAGCGGCTGACCGCGCTGGAGGGGCACGCGGCGACCGGGAACGGTCACCGGACCCCTGTCGGGGAACCGGTCTCCGAGAATCTCGACGCCCCGACCCGGACGTCCGGGGGCTGATCCGATCCTCCGGCACGATGTGGTCACGAACTCCGGACGCGAGGCGTGGGGGCACGAGCCGCTCGAGTGCCGCTCGTAAACTCCCGAGGATGCGGCACGGCATCGACGCCTCGGGCAGAGCACCCGGAACTCCAGGGTCCCGCTCGTGAGTTGGCTCGAAGCCGTACCGGCGGCGTTGGTCGCCGTGCTGTGGTGTGTGGCGCCCGGTGTCGTGTGGCTCCGGGTGCTGGGCTGGCACGGCATCGCCTGCTGGGGTGGTGCACCGGTCGTCTCGGTCGCGCTGGTCGCGGTGACCGCAGTGGTCTCCGGTCGGCTCGGAGTGCCCTGGGGTCCACTGCCCGTCGTCGCGGCGACCGTGCTCGGAGCGGTCGTGCTGTTCGGTATCCGAGCAGCGATGCGACAGCGGCCCCGGAGTTCCGGCGGACCCGCGGCCCCGTCCCGGTATGTCGCATTCCTCCGTGGAGGGTCGGACGGACCGTGGTCACGCCCGGCCCTGCTCGCCGGACTCGTCGTCACCGTGGCGCTCGGGTGGCTCACCGTGGTGCTGGCCTTCGGTCGGGTGGACGCGATCTCCCCCACCTATGACGCCGTGCACCACTACAGCGCCGTGGCACACATCTTGACCACGGGCGACGGTTCGTCGCTGACGCTCGGCGAGCTGACCAGTCCGGGTCGGCCGACGGGTTATCCCGCGGCCTGGCACGATCTCGTCGCGCTCGTGGTCCTCACGTCGGGGGCACCGATCCCCGCCGCGTCGAACCTGATGGCGTTCGCAGCCGCTGCCGTCGTCTGGCCACTCGGATGCGCTCTGCTCACGCGCCAGGTCGCCGGCCCCCGCGCCGGGGTCCTGCTCGTCGCCCCTGTCCTGGCCACCGCATTCACGGCCATGCCGTGGTTGGTGATGACCTGGGGGGTCCTGTGGCCCAATCTTCTCGGTCTCGCCCTCGTGCCGGCCGCACTGGCCGCGGTGGTCGCCTTCGTGATGCCGGCGGACGACAGCGCGCTGAGCCGGTCCTCTGCGCTGCTCCTGGGGGCAGTCGCCGCGCCCGGCCTGAGTCTGGCCCATCCCAACGCGGTGATCAGCTTGCTCGTGCTCGGGCTGTCGCCGGTCGCGGTGGCCGCGATCGTCTCGGCCGTGCGGGCCGCACGGGCGGGAATGCGGCTGCGGACTGTCGCCGGTCCTGTCGGCGCCGTCGCGCTCGCGGCGGGTGTTCTCTGGTTGCTCGCCTGGTCACCGTTCCTGGCGAGCGTCCGAGCCTTCGATTGGCCTGCGTCCATGGGGGCACACGATGCAGTGCTCGGCGTCCTGTGGAACGGGACGAACGGACGTCCCCCGCTCTACGTCGTCTCGGTTCTCGTACTGGTCGGTGCGGTCTTTGCAGTGCGGCATGCGCGCACCGCCTGGCTCGTGCCCGCCCACCTGACCTCGGCCTTCCTGTACGTCCTCGCGATCGCGCGGGAGGGCGACGTGGTCACCGCTCTGACGGGCGCCTGGTACAACGACTCGTACCGGCTCGCCGCCATGGTCCCGATCACAGGTGTGCCGCTGGCGGCGATCGGGGTGACCGGCACGGTCAGCGGGCTGGTCGGGGTGTGGGCACGACGCGCCTCCCGACCGTCGGCTTCCCCCAACATGGTCACGGTGACAGCGGCAGCGGTCACCCTGACCGCGGCCGTCCTCGTGGTGGCGTCCGACGGGTTCCGGGTCGGGGTACATGCGTTCGTGGTCGCCGGGACGTATCAGCGTGAGGCCACCTGGATGCTCCAGCCCGGTCAGCGAGACTTCCTGGAAGCCGCCGGACGGGCGGTACCTGCCGGCGAGGTGGTGGCGGCGAACCCCTGGACCGGCAACGCCCTCGTCTACCCGTTGACCGGACGGGAGACGATGTTCCCGCACATGTCGGGCAACTGGACACCGGAGCAGAAGCTGATCCAGGAGCGGCTCCGTGACGCAGCCGTCGACCCGTCGGTGTGCAGGGCGGTGCGCGCGACCGATCTGAAGTACGCGATCGACGGTCCCGTGTCGTACTGGCCCTGGGACCGTCGTTCCCAGAGTTTCCCCGGCTTGACCGACCTGGGCCGTGCACCCGGGTTCGAGCCCGTCCTCTCCGGGGGCGGCAGCACGCTCTACCGGATCACCGCCTGCGGCGCGGGCCCCGCCCGCTCCACCGGCTGAGGCGCCCCGGGGCACCCGCGGTTACCGTGTGCGCGCAGCCGGGTGCACACACCGTCCGCCCCGGAGGAAGGCAGGTATGCGCGCACTCGTCACCGGTGGAGCCGGCTTCATCGGCTCCACCCTGGTCGAGTCCCTGCTCACCCGCGGCGACGACGTCCTCGTCGTCGACGACCTCTCCGCCGGGACCCGGGACAACCTCGCCCCGGGTGTCACGGTGGCCGAGCTCGACGTCCGCGACACCGCCGCGCTCACCGCGCTGGCCGCCGAGTACCGCCCGGACGCGGTGTTCCACCTGGCCGCCCAGATCGACGTACGCCGTTCGATGGCGGACCCGGTGCACGACGCCTCGGTCAACGTCCTCGGCACGCTGAGCGTGCTGCAGGCGGCCCGGGACGCGGGCGCGGGCGCGGTCGTCGTCTGCTCCACCGGCGGCGCCATCTACGGCGACGGCGCCCCCCTGCCGACGACCGAGGCGGAGCTGGCCGAGCCGGAGTCGCCGTACGGGATGAGCAAGCTCGCCGCGGAGCGCTACACCCGGTTCTTCGTGCGGGCGCACGGCCTCCCGGCGCTGGTGCTGCGCTTCGCGAACGTCTACGGGCCGCGCCAGCACCCGGCGGGCGGGGCCGGGGTCGTCTCGCTGTTCTGCGACCGGGCCCGCACCGGGCTGCGGCCGACCGTGTTCGGCGACGGCGGCCAGACCCGCGACTTCCTCTACGTCGGCGACGTCGCCCGGGCGGCGCTCGCCTCGGCCGACCGGCTCGCGGCCGGGGAACTGGCCGGCGAGGTGTTCAACGTCGGCACCGGAACCGAGTCCACGGTCGTCGAGCTGGCCGCGACGATCGGGGAGATCGCCGGGCTCGCCCCGGAGGCGTTCGCGCCGGAGTTCCTCCCGGCCCGGGCCGGGGAGCTGCGCCGCAGCTGCCTCGACCCGTCGCGCGGGATCGCCGCGCTCGGCCTGCCCGCGCCGACCCCGCTCGCCGAGGGCCTCGCACACACCTGGGCCTGGCACACCGGGCGCTGACACGCCGGGCACCGACACCGCGCCCGGCCCCCGTGCGGGGAACCGGGCCCGGGTGGCTGCCGGCGTCAGCTGTAGACGGCCAGGGTGAGCATCGCGATCCAGGCCAGCGCCAGGACCTGCAGCGCGCGGTCGCCGAGCGCGATCTCCTCGGGCTCGCCGCCGGTGCCCCGGTCGACGTCCACCGAGTAGCGCAGCACCGCGATCACGAACGGCACGATCGACAGCACCGACCACACCGAGTTGTGGTCCTCGCGGATCTCGAACGCCCACAGCCCGTACATGACGATCATGACGGTGGCCGAGAGCGACCAGATGTAGCGCAGGTAGGACGCCGTGTAGTTCTCCAGCGACTTGCGGATCTTGGCCCCGGTGCGCTCGGCGAGGTTGATCTCGGCGTAGCGCTTGCCGGCGACCATGAACAGCGAGCCGAACCCGGTGACCAGCAGGAACCACTGCGACAGCGGGATGCCGGTGGCCACACCGCCGGCGATGGAGCGCATCAGGAAGCCGGAGGCGACGATGCAGATGTCGAGCACCGGCTGGTGCTTGAGCCACAGGCAGTAGGACAGCTGCACCGCCACGTAGACGGCGAGCACGATGATCAGCTGCCAGGTCACCGCGAACGACAGCGCGATCGCCCCGGCGAACAGCACGCCCGCCGCGACGAAGGCCAGCGGCACCGGGACGATGCCGGACGCGATCGGGCGGCGGCGCTTGGTCGGGTGCGCCCGGTCGGCCTCGACGTCGAGCGCGTCGTTGACCAGGTACACGCCGGACGCGGCCAGTGAGAACGCGACGAACGCGATCACGCAGTCGATCAGGATCGGCACGTCGAACAGCTGGCCGCTGACGAACGGCGCGGCGAAGACCAGGACGTTCTTCACCCACTGGCGGGGGCGCATCGTCTTGAGCAGGCCGCGGGCGACCATCGTGGTGGTGCGCTCGGACGGGTCCATCGGCACGTGCGGGGCGTGCTCGGCGGCGACGGCGGCCGGGGCCGCGTCGGCCTCGTGGCCCTCGGGGGCGCCTGCGTCGTCGGGGGCGTCCGGGACGACGGGGGTCTGCGGGTCGGCGGCCTGGGCGACCTTCTCCTTCTCGGAGTCGTCGCGGTCGACCTTCGTGGGGTCGGTGCTGGTCATGCGCTCACCCTCCGGTGGTGGGGTTGCGTGAGATCACGCGACGCGCGGTACCGGCGACGACCGCGCCGAGCGCGGTGCCGGTGGCGACGTCGGTCGGGTAGTGCACGCCGAGGACCAGGCGCGACAGCGCCATCAGGCCCACACCCGCCGCGGCCACCGGGCGGGAGCGCCTGCCCAGCAGGCCGCCGTAGAGCACGGCGGCGGCGGTGGTGGACGTGGCGTGCGAGGACGGGAAGCTCAGCCGGCTCGGGGTGCCCACCAGGACCCGGACCGCGGGGTGGTCGGGGCGGCGGCGCCGGACGACGCGCTTGATCCCGATCGAGGCGCCGTGCGCGAACGCGACGGCCGCGGCGGAGCCGAGCCACTCGCGCCGGCGGGGGCGGTCCAGCGCGGCACCCACGACGCCGATCGCCAGCCAGCCCGCGGCGTGCTCGCCGAACAGCGACATCCCGCGGGCGACCCGCACGGTGGTGTCGCTCGCGAGAGCGCCCTGCACGGACGCCAGCACGGCGACCTCGCCGGTGGGCGGGACGTCGGCGGGCGGTTGCGGACCGGAACGGTCCAGGGTGTCTGCCGTGTCAGCCACGGGTGGGGGCCTCCTGGCGCGGGCGCTGGCACCCGGCTCGCGGGCGATGACAGCCGGTGATGGTACGCGCGGGCGGGGTCGTGGGCCGGGTCGGGGCGGCCCGTGGGACCGGGCATGACCGCTCGTCGACGGGCAGGTGAACGGCGCCGGGTGCGCTCAGAACCAGCGCTCCAGGATCTCGGCGAGCCCGTCGTGGGTGTGCGGTGCCGTCACCTCGTCGGCGAGCCCGACCAGGTCCGGGTGGGCGTTGCCCATTGCGACGCCGAGCCCGGCCCAGCGCAGCATCTCCCGGTCGTTGGGCATGTCGCCGAACGCCACGGTGTCCGCCGCGGTCACCCCGAGACGGCGGGCGACCTCGGCCAGGCCGGTCGCCTTGGTGACCCCGGGGGCGGAGGCCTCCAGCAGCCCCGACGAGTGCGAGAACGTCAGGTCGGCCAGCCCGCCGGCCTTCGGTGCGAGCGCGTCCATCATCTGCTCGCTGGTCAGCTCCGGGGAGCGGATCAGCACCTTCGTCGCCGGGCGGCCGAGCAGATCCTCGCGGCTGGTGGAGCCGCCGTCGTGCTCGCCCCAGGCGTGCACGTAGCCGGGGTCGGTGAGGAACTCGTCGACGACGCCCCGCACGCCGCCGTCGCCCTCGGCGTTCCCGACGCGCTCGACGCCGAACCCGCAGCCGGGGAACAGCTCCGCGGCGAGGCCGGCGAGCTCGCGGATCGTGGCGGGCTCCAGGGTGTGCGCGCCGAGCACGACGTCGTCGGCGGCGTCGTAGAGCACCGCGCCGTTCGCGCACACGCACAGCCGCACCAGGCCCTCGGGCAGCCGCGCGAGCACCGGCGGGATCCAGCGCGGCGGGCGGCCGGTGACCAGCACGAAGCCGGCGCCGGCGGCGACCGCCCGCTCCAGCACGGCGACGGTGCGCGGGGTGACCGCGCCGTCGCCGTCGAGGAGGGTCCCGTCGACGTCGGTGGCGACGAGCCGGGGCGCGTTCTCGACGATCACACCCAGAGCGTACGGAACCGCGCGGAGACCGCCCCCGGACGACCGCGTGGCGGTTACCCTCGAACGGTGCGCGTTCTGGTGGTGGCGGCCCCGCTGTCGGGGCACCTGACACCACTGTTGCCGCTCGCCCACGCGCTCTGGGACTCCGGGCACGAGGTGCTGCTCGCCGGCGGCGGCGACGCGCACCCGCTCCCCGGGACGGACCCGCTGCCGTTCATCGACGTCGCCCGCAGCCTGCGGGTGGGCAGGCTGGCCGCGCGTTCGCTCGTCGCGCACCCGGTGACCGCGCGGGCCGAGCTGGCCGGGCGCGGCGGCGACGCCGGGGTGCGCTCGCTGTTCGGCCCGGTGAACGAGGAGCTGACCGACGCGCTGGTGACCGTCGCCGAGCAGTGGCGGCCCGACGTCGTGGTGTACGAGCCCCTCGCGGTCGCGGGGGCGCTCGCGGCCGCCCGGCACGACGTCCCGGCGGTGCTGCACGAGAACGGCCTGCTCGACGGGTTCGCGCTGGTCCGCACGCTGCTGGACTCCCGCCCCCTGCAGCGTGCCCGGCTCCGGCACGGGCTGCGCGGGGTCCCGCCACCGGCGATCGCGCTGACCATCGCCCCGTCGAGCCTGGTCGGGGCGCGCGACGCGCTGGCCGTGCGGCCGGGGCGGACTCGCGGCTCCGGCCGGTCCTCGCTGCCCGCCTGGCTGAGCGGCCCCTCCGTCCGCCCGCGGGTGCTGGTGCTGCGCGGCGGCGGACCGGTGCGCGGGGACCTGCAGTCCTCCGCGGTGCGCGCGTTGCAGGGCGTCCGCGCCGACGGCACGGACTGCGAGCTCGTGCTCGTCCGTCCCCCGGCGCGACTGCTGCGCCACCACGGGCCGGGGGTGCGCACCGTCGGGCGGGTCCCGCTGGACGAGCTGCTGCCGGCCTGCGCG